>JAQICP010000010.1 GCA_027858555.1 Vallitaleaceae bacterium | reverse complement strand
GGTTAGAAGTTTCTAATAGAGTACTTAGTTCTTTGATTGTCATATTTTTTTTTCAATAATAGCCTGATTCGTTCGGACATCGTTTTTTTTATAATCATCACCTTCCTAGGTTACATTGGCGAGCAGTAACCGTTAGGTTACGACTAGCCTAAAAAGATAATACATTATTTGGTGAATCCATGCAATATAATCTGAAACGGATGAAACATTGATTGGGTTAACTTAATAGTGTATTTTCATAGTAAGACATACCAACGAAAGGAGTTTTATTATGAGTAAAATCACCCAAAAGATGTTATCTCGTTGTAATTATGTGGTAAAATAATAAATGAAGTAAGTCTAATGTAAAACAATTAGACTTCTAGAGGAGTGCCTACCTAGAGACGCAGAATTCTGGTTTGCAACACTGATGATAAAAAGTGTAGGAAGCGAAAATTGTATCTAGCAGAACAGTTTACAAAAGAAGCCTTATTTAAAACTTTTGGAAAACCATTATAGTGTTTCAAGCGGTAAGCTATATCCTTGTTCTAGCAATGGATGCACTGAATTATAATGATATTGTCTTAATCAATGCACCTTTTACACGAGAAATCATAAATGAAGATATAAAATCGTTTGATTGAAAAAGATACCCGTCTATCGGTCATTTGGGTTATAACTGAAGTCGATGTCATTCATAAGGATGATAGAAAGAAATTCTTCTAGAGACATATCGAAATTAGAAAACTGGGATTCCTTTATTGAAGGTGTAGATTTTTCTATACCTAAGCCTATTGATGATCCAAATGTAGTAGATGACTTACTACTTTTCTATAACTCCACAGAGGATGAATATGAAACATCTATGAAAAATACGTCAGATATACTTGGAAGAGGTGGCGAGAAAAGGTAAACTGTACATACTGGAAACTAAAAAATATTTGTTTGAAAGGAGTATGAAATGATGTTTGGGAGAGTAAAAAATATTTTTGTAGTGATATTAATAATCTTAATGATAACATTAGTTGGTTGTAGTCCAAAAGACAATGCAAATAGATCAGATGAGTTGGATGAAGATGAAATAACTGTATCAAAAGTTGAATCCATTAGTAGTACTGAATATGAAATTGTGGATGAGACTGAAAATACATCAATATCGCATGAAGATGAGATTATGCTTGATATTCCTGCTAATACCTTGGATAAGGGAGATGTTCTTGTAATAGAAACCCTTGAGACTAGTCCCCATGAATATCTTGGGCTTGAAGCAATTGGGAGTTATAATATTGAAGTAGTTGGAGTGGATGAGTTTTCAAATCCTCTTACCATTTCTTTTTATTATGATCCAGAGACATTAAATGGTGATAATTCAGTAGCCGATCAGCTTAGTATGTGCTATTTTGACGAGTCTAGTCAGACCATGGTTGAAGTAGAAACGACCATTGATGAAGCAAATCATACAATCAGCACAACAACTGATCATCTATCTGAATGGACTATGTTTAAACTTGGTATTTATACAATCCTTGGATATGGACAAGAAGAGGTTGTAGCCAATTCGGAACAGTTCATCATTTATTTTGATGAAGAAGCAAATGCGCCAAAATTTAAAGATGACACCATTAGACATACCATTTACAGTTTTGTTTCATCAGTGAGGACATCACTTATTGACTCATATGATCTATATTTACAAGCCCCTAGTGCTTCTGTTAATGGTTTTATGAGGTTGCAAAATAAAACAAAAGTATATATAGCACCTTGGAATGCTGATGGTACAGCAGAATGGGGGTGGTTTTCGAAAAATATTGAAATACCAACAACCTATTCATATTTAAGAGATCTTGAATTTGAAATCGCACATGAATTGTTTCATTCAATTCAGAATCAATATGTTAACTTTTATGGTATGAGCCAATACAGATGGTGGATGGAAGCGACTGCGGATTATGCTGCCGCTTATATTGGTACCAATCTTGGTTTATATAGACCAATTGGAATAGATTTTTTGAAAACACCATTAAACGCAGATGACGATTTTCACATGTATAGAGTTTCTTACTTTTTGAAACATGTATTAGATAAGTCAGGTGTATATTTTAAAGATTTATTTAGTGACATCACTACTGCTGATGCGGCTCCTCTAATGGCATTAGAAAATTATTTTGCTAATAGATCTTATACTTTACCTGATATGTATCGTGAGTTTGCAATGAAGCTAATTATGAATGAAGTGGATGGCGTATCTAGAGTAGCTTTTGAAGATACCATGTTAAAAGCAATTTCAGATGACAAAGGTGCATATGAAGAAGGTATTAGTTTAGTAGAAAAAATTGTAGTGGAAGGTGATTATTCCACATATATTAATAGTTATAAAATAGAAAGCAATTCAAATAGTATGTTTGATATCAGCCTATCAAGTAAAGAAGCTTCTAGTGGTGTTGCTATTGATTATATTTTGTCTTCAGGTCCCAATTTACTTGATGTTATTGAATATGGAAAAGTAACGGACGGCATGACTTTAACAGTAAAAAATGATTATTATTTGTATATAGTAACAACTAACACGAGTGATTTTATTGGTGAAATTATAATAATGATTGATCCGAAAACGGGAATAAATTATTACGAGAATGAAAGAAGTACTCAAATATACAATGA
>JAQICP010000568.1 GCA_027858555.1 Vallitaleaceae bacterium | reverse complement strand
GGCCACGGTGGACTTAAAGTCATTCTCTTTGAAAATAAACGTGTAGGTGGTGTTTGTTTGAATGAAGGATGTATTCCTTCCAAAGCATAACTAAATTCAGCAAAAATATATGAAAAAGCTATTCATGGTAGTGATTATGGTGTAGAGATTAAAGGCGCTAGAATTGATCACAAGAAAGTCATGAAGCGTAAAGAAAAAGTTGTAGACATGCTGGTAAGTGGTGTTGGCGCCAAGATGAAAAAGAACAAAGTAACAGTGGTTAAAGAAATCGCAACCATACAAGAAAGAAATTCAGAAGGTTTTGTTATAGAAGCAGCGGGTGAGACCTATACTGGTGAGCAACTTCTAATTGCTACAGGTTCTGTACCAATTGTTCCAGGTATCGAAGGACTTAAAGAATCAATTGAAGCGGACTTCACTATGACAAACAGAGAAATTTTACAACTAATGGAAGTACCACAGAAACTTACTGTTATAGGCGGTGGTGTTATTGGTCTAGAGATGGCTTCTTACTACGTGGCAGCTGGAAGTGATGTTACCGTGATAGAGATGCTAGATCATATTGCAGGCCAGACAGATACCGACATCGGCTTAATTCTTAAGAAATCCCTTGAGAAAAAAGGTATAAAATTCCTATTAGAGTCAAAGGTAATGTCAGTGGCTAAGGGACTCGTGACTTATGAAAAAGCTGGCAATCAAGTGACAACTCAGGGCGATAAGATTCTTCTAAGCATTGGGAGAAGAGCGTTTACTGAAGATCTTGGACTAGATAATATTGGTGTTGAGACAGTTCGTGGCACAGTACCGACAGACGCACTAGGCAGAACCAATATCTCAGGTGTGTATGCTGCTGGGGATGTCAATGGTAAATCCATGTTAGCTCACACAGCTTACAGAGAAGCAGAAGTGTGTATCAATACTATTTTACATAAAAAAGATTATATGAGATATAGTGCTATTCCTAGTGTTATATATACTTATCCAGAAGTCGCATCGGTAGGAGAAACGGAAAGCAAGGCTCTTGAAAAAGGTATGGATGTGAAAACTGTTCAATTACCTATGATCTACAGTGGACGCTACGTGGCAGAAACTGAAAAAGGTGACGGTATCGTAAAAGTCATAGTGGACGCTAAGTATAATAGAATTATCGGTGTTCATATGATTGGAAGTTATGTATCAGAGATGATATACGGTGCAGGGCTTATGATTGAAACGGAACTTAGAATAGAGGATATCAAGGAATTGGTTTTCCCTCATCCAACGGTTAGTGAAGTAATTAGAGAAGCATTATTTGAATTGTAAATACTAATAAATCAGAAGAATGAAAAGGAGCATATTATGCCAAAAAGTCAATTTCTGGACCCGAAAGTCCTAAGAGCTAAATCAAAAATTACATTTAAAGATATTCCGGTTAATCAATATGATAAAACAATAGAGGAAGAGAAGGTTAACTTCTCTAACGATGATTTCATGCGTATCTTTAGAGATATGGCCATCATTCGTGAATTTGAAACGATGCTAAACTCAATTAAAACAACGAGTGAGTATAATGGTGTAGCATATAATCACCCTGGACCAGCCCACTTATCCATTGGGCAAGAAGCATCAAGTGTTGGTCAAGCATACTTACTTAGCAGAGACGATTTCATCTTTGGCTCTCATAGATCACACGGTGAAATATTAGCAAAAGGATTGTCAGCTATTGAGAAATTAGATGACAAAGAATTAATGGAAGTTATGGAAGACTATTTTGATGGTGAGATTCTACGAATCGTCGAAAAAGTTAAAACCCATGATAGTGTAAAAGATCTGGCTATGGACTTCCTTCTTTACGGCATACTTGCTGAGAACTTCGCACGTAAGACTGGTTTCCAAAAAGGTCTTGGTGGTTCCATGCATTTATTCTTCTTACCATTTGGTAGTTATCCTAATAATGCTATCGTTGGTGGATCAGCTGACATCTCAGTTGGTGCAGCACTTTTCAAGAAAGTTAACAGTAAGCCAGGCATTGTTATTGCCAACATAGGTGATGCATCTCTTGGTTGTGGTCCAGTTTGGGAAGGTATTACTTTTGCTACTATGGACCAGTATAAGAAATTATGGGAAGGTGAGATGAAAGGCGGTCTTAAGCTGATTATCAACTTCTTCAACAACCAATATGGTATGGGTGGACAAACTAATGGTGAAACAATGGGTAATGAAGTTATTGCTAGACTCGGAGCTGGCGTAAACCCAGAACAAATGCACTCAGAACGTGTGGATGGTTATAACCCACTAGCGGTTATTGACGCCATCAAGAGAAAGAAAAAAATTCTTGATGAGAATAATGGTCCTGTTCTTCTTGATACATTGACCTATAGATTCTCTGGTCACTCACCATCAGATGCTTCAAGTTATAGAACTAAAGAAGAGATTGAGGCATGGCAAGCTAATGATTCACTTATAGAGTACAGATTGAACTTGATTAAAGCAGGTGTTGCTAATTCAGGTCAATTTGATGAAATATTAGAGTCAATTAAAGAACGTATGACTGAGATTATGAAGTTAGCTATTGATTATGATATTTCACCAAGAATGGATGTAACAAAAGAGCCGGATTCTATTGAAAAATATATGTTTTCAAACAAAAAAGTGGAAAAAATGGAAGACCGTCCAGTTGACGTCCTTCAACCAATGGCAGAAAATGAGCAAGTCATTCGAAATAGCAAAAAGATAAGAACAGCAACCCTTAATGGCAAACCTGTACCAAAATTGAAACAATTCCAATATAGAGATGCTATATTTGAAGCTGTTATTCACAGATTTTACGTGGATCCTACACTTATTGCTTATGGAGAAGAAAATAGAGACTGGGGAGGCGCATTCGCTGTATATCGTGGTTTGACAGAAGCACTTCCTTATCATAGATTATTCAACTCTCCAATATCAGAAGCAGCTATTGTTGGTTCAGCTGTAGGTTATGCCATGAGTGGTGGTAGAGTTCTAGCAGAGCTTATGTACTGTGACTTCTTAGGCCGTGCAGGTGACGAAGTGTTTAATCAGATGTCTAAATGGCAAGCAATGAGTGCTGGTGAGCTAAAAATGCCATTGGTACTTAGGGTATCAGTGGGGTCTAAATACGGCGCACAACATTCCCAAGACTGGACAGCTTTAACAGCGCATATCCCAGGTCTTAAATCAGTATTTCCTGCTACACCATATGATGCGAAGGGATTAATGAATTCGGCACTGGCTGGTACGGACCCAGTTATATTCTTTGAGAGTCAAAGATTGTATGACTACCCAGAATTATTTAATGAAGCTGGTGTACCTGAAGAATATTATGAGATTGAAATTGGTGAACCTGACATTAAAAAAGAAGGCAAAGACATTACAATCCTTACGCTTGGTGCAACTCTTTATAGAGCCCTTGATGCAGCCAAAGAACTAGAAGAGAAATACGGTATCAGTGCTGAAATAATTGATGCTAGGACAATCGTTCCTTTTAATTACGAGAAGGTTATAGAGTCTGTTAAGAAAACAGGCAGAATATTATTATCAAGTGATGCTTGTGAACGAGGTTCACATATGAAAGACATCGCGCAAAATATCAGTGAATTGGCATTTGATTATCTGGATGCACCACCTGTGGTAGTGGGCGCTAAGAACTGGATTACACCAGCATATGAACTCGAGGATTATTTCTTCCCTCAGCCAAGCTGGATTATAGATGCTATTCACGAGAAGATTTTACCACTTCCTGGACATGTAGCTACTTCTAATTACACAGAACGTGAGCAATTACGTACAAATAAACTCGGCATCTAGTATATAAGATGTTAAGACCTCCAACTTAGTATAATGGTTAAATGCTATATATACTGAGGAGGAGGTCTTTTACTCTGCAATAGGAAAGTTCTTCATAGGAACTTTCCATGCCTAAACAACGTATCCTTATATAGAAAACAACATCGAAGGATAAGACGTGTACTGGAAGTACACTTTGTTCTGTTTGAGGGATGGATTTTTTTTGAAATATAGATAATAAAGCACGAAACAAACAAAAACAACATAAAACAACGACATAAAGCGTGACAAAACAATAAATTCATGGTAAAATATAGAAAACAACACGAATCAACATAATACCGCGTAAATCAAGCAATTTTATTTATAGAAAGTGAGATAACAATATGAAAACACAAGCAGTTCGTTTGTATGGAAAAGAAGATTTGAGATTAGAAACATTTGAATTACCAGAAATCAAAGAGGATGAGATATTAGCCCATATTATATCAGATAGTATCTGTATGTCTTCTTACAAAGCATCTAAACAGGGTACTGATCATAAAAGAATACCTAATAACATCGATACAAACCCAATTATTATTGGACATGAATTTTGTGGCACAATCGTATCTGTTGGTAAGAAATGGGAAAAACAGTTTAAGGCTGGTCAGAAGTTTTCAATACAGCCGGCCCTCAATCAAGAAAGTGATCCTTATGCAGCGCCAGGCTACAGCTTTGAAACTATTGGTGGAGATGCGACATACATTGTTATACCAAGTGTCGTTATGGAACTAGATTGTTTACTAGATTATAAAGGTGACGCTTTTTATCATGGCTCAGTTGCAGAACCAATGTCTTGTATCATTGGGGCTTTTCATGCTAATTATCACACAGTACAAGGTTCTTATAACCATAATATGGGCATCGTTGAAGGTGGTAAAACTGCCATACTTGCGGGGGTTGGACCTATGGGACTAGGCTCTATAGATTATGCAATTCATTGTGATCGTAAACCTAGCCTGCTTGTGGTAACAGACATAGATGATGCGCGTCTTAAAAGGGCTAGTGAAATCTATACGGTTGAAGAGGCCCAAAAAAATGGTATTGAACTAGTGTATCTTAATACTGGTAAAACGGCAGATCCAGTAGGTGACTTAATGGCTTTAACAGGTGGAACCGGTTATGACGATGTCTTTGTTTTCGCACCAGTGAAACCAGTTGTAGAACAAGGCGATAAAATTCTTGGCCATGATGGTTGCTTGAACTTCTTTGCTGGACCAACAGATACAGCTTTCTCTGCGACGTTTAATTTTTACAACGTTCACTATAATGCAACCCATATTGTTGGCACTAGTGGTGGTAATACGAATGACCTAAGAGAGGCGTTACAACTTATGGCAGAAGGCACCATTAATCCTTCTTCAATGATTACACATATTGGAGGTCTTGATAGTGTTGTTGAAACAACTCTGAATTTGCCTAATATTCCTGGAGGTAAGAAATTGGTATATAACAACATATCTATGCCAATGACAGCTTTAATAGAGCTTGAAGAGTTAGGTGAATCTACTCCAATGCTGAAGAGATTAGATGAAATCGTTAAAGCACACAATGGCTTATGGAGTTTAGAAGCTGAAAAGTATTTATTGGCACATGCTGAGTCCATATAGACAAAATTGTTCTTAATGATTCTGGTTAAGGATTGTTGGTAATGATTGTGGTTAACAATTGTTATTGGTGATTGTTGGTAATGCATATATTTAATGATTGAATTAGTAATTGCAATAAACAACTATTGCTAATAACGGGGATGTCTAGAGACTTAGTATAAGTAAACCCAAGATAATCAATACGGAGGATATAAAATGAGTAGTTTAAGACTAGAGAACAAAGTAGCAGTTATTACTGGAGCTGCACAAGGTTTAGGTGAAGCGTTAGCTCAAAGATTAAGTGAAGAAGGCTGCAAAGTAGTTGTTGGAGACATCAATATTGAAGCTGCTACAAAAGTAGCTGCAGGACTTAAAGATGCGGTTGCAGTTGATGTGAATGTATGTGAAGAAAAACAAGTAGCGAATCTTTTTAAAGTTGCCCAGGAGAAATATGGCCGCGTGGATATAACGGTTTGTAATGCGGCCATATTATTGGCAGATGCAGTGGTTGATTTTGACCTTAAAAAATGGAAAATGATGTTGGATGTTAACTTAACGGGTTATTTTTTAACCGCTAAATATGCAGCAAAGGCGATGCTTAAAAATGGTGAAGGTAGTATTGTTCAGATTAATTCTAAATCAGGAAAAAAAGGCTCATATAAGAACTCAGCATATGCAGCAACAAAATTTGGCGGTATCGGTTTTACCCAATCTTTAGCCCTTGAAATGGCCGAAAGTCATATTCGTGTTAATTCAATATGTCCTGGAAACTTACTGGATTCACCACTATGGGTGAATAGCCTCTACAAACAGTACGCTAAGAATCTAGGTATTACAGAAGAGGAAGTCAGAGAAAAATATATAGATCAAGTACCTATGAAACGTGGATGTCAGTATTCAGACGTAGCTAACCTAATGGTTTTTTTAGCTTCAGATCAATCTACTTATATGACGGGCCAGGCAATTAATGTTACTGGTGGTCAGGAAATGAGATAGGGGACTTGATATGAAAGACGATTATGTAAAAATATTAGATGTTCCCCAAGTAGAGCAAAGACTTAGCAATCTGAAATCGTTAAGAAATCTGGTTCAATCTGGAGAGATAGAATTGAATGAACCAAAAGGATATGTTAACAATCATATTCATACAATTTACTCATTCTCACCATATTCTCCTACTAGAGCAATATGGGAAGCAAAAAGAACAGGCTTATTAACAGCTGGCATTGTAGATCATGATTCTGTCGGCGGCATTAATGAATTCATTGAAGCTGGAAAGATTATGGACATAGAGACAACAGTTGGACTTGAATGTCGCGTTAGTATGGCGAATACCCCATTTGCGAAAAGGCGTCTTAACAACACAGA
>JAQICP010000557.1 GCA_027858555.1 Vallitaleaceae bacterium | reverse complement strand
ATATTAAATCATTCAACGATTTGATTAATGAATTGAATGAATCACAATTAATTAAACAAGCAGGAAATGCTGTAACAACCAGTGTAACAAAAGCTATAGGAAAAAATATTTTAAGAAATATAATTTAATAGTATTGAAATGAGTTGTCTTACCACACCACCCTAGAAAGGACCCACCCCCATGCACCTACCAAACCACCAAGAGTCCATATGGCTCGAATCCATGCTTGACCGTTCCAATATGACGGCAAGTTACAAAGCCTTTTGGCTACAGGGGATTATCGAAGAAATTGTTGTTGGCAATGATCGGATGACATTTCACCAAGTCGTATGTCGTATGATTGCTACTGCATGGTATCCTATTGTTCAGTTTAGGCTTAATTTTGGTGTGCAGGATAAGCTTGGGGATGTGGTGGATTATCTTAACAGCACCTATCATTATGGTGCTGATATTAAGAAGGATAAACTGTTAGAGGAACTCTTAAATTCTGGTGTATTAGCTCAGGATAAGACATTTCAGACTATGAAAAACAGTCTATATAATATGGTACCATATCGTTTGATTGCGCCATTTTTCAGGAAAGAAACCAGTGGGTTGAAGGACCAGAAGAAGAATCGTTTGATTGCCCAATTGTCACAAGATTCTAATGAGGCATTTTATAAGATTGATGTTGCCACTAAATCTATACAGATTAGTAGTAGGTGGTTTGATTATATCTATGCTAATCAGATCCTGATTCTTGGTTGGCTTCAGTATAAACTAATCATCTATCTGCAGCATAAGAACCCAAGTGTGCCAAGTATTCCTATGAAGTTAGAGCCAGCAAGTCAGCGGAATCTAGCAAGAGCTACCAAATATTGGGATGCTGTTAGAAGACATATGACAATTAGAGATATCTATACGAATGAGCTTTTTACGGAAGAGCATTTTACCAAGATGGACACTATGAGCATTGATCATTTCATCCCGTGGAGTTTTGTCATGCATGATGAGATGTGGAATCTGATTCCAACTTTCAAGAATACCAATAGTGCTAAAAGTGACAGATTACCTAACTTGGATAGGCATCTGAGTAGTTTTTGTAACCTGCAATATGATGCTTTTAATTATATGACTATGAATTCTACAGACTTGAAGATTCTGGAAGATTACCTGACAATTGATAGTAACAAGCATGTGGATAGAATCATCAGATTACGCCAAACTGTGGATGAGATTACCTTCAAAGAGTCACTTAAACAGACTATTATGCCAATTCATCAGATTGCTTATAATCAGGGGTTTGAGGTTTGGTGTGGGTAAGGTGCATAGTTAAGTGATCCATTTTTCCACCTAATAAGGAGGTCCTAATGAATTCAATCAATTACTATAACAAACACACCGATCATTACATACAAGATACGTTTAGCATTCATCTTGGGACCCTTCATACTATGTTTCTAGCTTACATCCCTATAGGTGGTAAGATTCTTGATGCAGGTTGTGGTCCGGGGCGCGATGCCAAGCTCTATAGTGAGATGGGTTATGACGTCACTGCCATGGACGGTTCAGAGGCTATGATAGCCCATTGTCGCCAGTGGTTAGATGAGAAGGCTGTGTGCGCTACGTTTGAGTCATTCCACACAGAAGAGAAGTATGATGGTATCTGGGCCAGTGCTTCTTTTTTGCATGTTGAAGAGAAAGATATGCCAGTTACTATTACGAAGTTCTTAGGATTTTTGAAACCTTCGGGGATTTTCTACCTTTCGTATAAAGTGGGGGATCATAGTTATGAGAAAGACGGCAGGCATTATACTTGTTATACCAATGAGTCACTAAAAGCCCTAATGGATAGTATACCGAGTGTTATTGTGCTTGAGCTAACAACTACATCAGATGAACGCGCAGGACGTTCTAATGAGCTGTGGTTGAACCTGATTATAAGGCATCAGATAGCATAGGAGATCTAATATCAGTTAATTAGGATTACTAAAAAACGTTGGTTTCTAAACATTGTTATTGTTGTGTCACCAATGTATGGTATTGAATTAGTATATACCATGATTTTTAAAACAAATGCGGCTAATTTTAAAATTAGCCGCATTTGTTTTAAAAATTTCTTGTT
>JAQICP010000123.1 GCA_027858555.1 Vallitaleaceae bacterium | reverse complement strand
ATGACCCTTAATCATGTTCTTAATATTAGAAAAGAAAATAATATTAGTTTTAGTCCAGTTTTTGATGAAAATCAGAAGCTGCTCGGAATTATTACACATACAAGTATTCTTAATGTACTGACTGACATTATGCCAGAAAGTGAGGTGTACTAATGAGTTTAATCAATTATGTTATTGATAACAGTAGCTTTATACTAGAAAAATTAGTAGAACATATTACTTTAGCGGGTATTGCGGTGGCGTTAGCTTGTTCTATTGGTGTTCCCGTTGGTTTTGCAATTGCAAATAATGCGAAGCTTGCTAAATATGTCATGAATGTAGCCAATGTCGTTCAAACAATACCTTCCTTAGCACTGTTCGCATTTGCAATGCCAATCTTTGGAATCGGTGCTAAACCAGCAATATTTGCTTTGTTTTTATATGCACTCTTACCAATTATTAAAAACACATTACTTGGCATTCACAATGTCAATCCAGCCATTATTGAAGCGGCTAGAGGGATGGGTATGTCAAAATTCCAAATCATGTTTAAGGTTGAAGTACCAATGGCAATATCGGTCATCATGGGTGGTGTTCGAATTGCCACAGTTACAGGTATTGGTATTGCAACTATAGCGGTACTAATAGGTGCTGGTGGTCTTGGTCAATTAATATATCAAGGTATCGGTATGGGAAACACACCTATGATACTCGCAGGAGCAATAGCGTCAGCATCATTGGCACTAATAGCTGATTTCATACTTGGGCTTGTTGAAAAGAAATTAACATCACCAGGTATCGTCAAGCAAGTACAACAATAATTATGCTAATTCATATGTAGATAAATTATAACAATGAATGATTTCTATTGAACTATGGATGTATATATATATGTAACTTAAATAATTCAATTATGCACTAAAAGGAGAAATATGAAAAAAATACTAATTATTTTAATGGCTTCTATGCTAGTTCTATCGATGGCGGGTTGCGCAGGTAAAAACGATGTGATCAAAATCACACACAAAGATTATACAGAACAAAGAATTACAGGACAGTTAATCTCTCTATATCTTGAAAGCAAAGGTTACGAAACAGATGTGGTTGAACTTTCTGGTACAATGTTATGTTATACGGCACTAAAGAACGGCGATGTTGATATGTATGCAGAATTTACTGGATCTGCTTACGGGGCCATCTTCAATCAAACTGAGATTATTGGTGTTCAGGAAACATATGACTATGTTAAAAAAGCAAGTGAAGAGACAGACGGTATCACATGGTTAACGCCACTTGGTTGGAATAATACATATGTACTAACTGTAAGACCAGAAACAGCAGAAGAGTATAACTTAGCTACTATTTCAGATCTTGTAGCTGTATCTGGAGATATGATTCTTGGAAGTGATGATGAGTTTATTAATCGTGCAGATGGATTAGTAGGTCTTAAAGAGTTATATACAGGCCTTGAATTTGCTGACGAAGTATCTATGGATCAAGGGTTAACTTACGCAGCACTAAAAGATTCTGAAATTGATATCAACTCTTCATATAGTACAGATGGTCGTATTGCTAAATATGGTTTAATTAATCTTGAAGATGATAAAAACTTTTTTCCACCATATTATGTAACACCAATTCTCAAATTAGAGTACGCTGAGGAAAATCCAGAAGTAGTTGCAGCACTTGAAGAACTTGGTGGACACTGGACATCAACAGATATGCAAGCGTATAATCTAATGGTAGACGAAGGTGAATCAGCAAGTGACGTAGCTATGCTAATGTTAACAGATGCTGGGTTATTAGAGAAGTAATTAAGAATTAAATTCTAACAATTTCATTGCATTTGTAAAACATGCTGAAGGGCTAACTATGAGAACACTAATCACATATGATATCGAAACAGACGTTATAGTAATTGGTAGTGGATTTGCGGGACTTAGCGCAGCTATAGAAGCTAAGAATGCAGGTGCAGATGTGCTTGTTTTTGAAAAGATGAAAGCTGTTGGAGGCAATTCAATCATTAGTGATGGCGGCATTGCTGCGCCAGAAACGAACATGCAAAAGGCGCGCTTCATTACAGATTCAAAAGAACTCATGTATAAAGATATAATGGCGTCAGGCCTTGATATGAATGATAAGGACCTTGTACGTATTCTAGTAGACCAATCAAAAGAAGCTTTTGATTGGTCTATTAATTATTTAGAGGTACCTTACTTAGATAGAGTGGATCAATTTGGCGGGCATAGTGTTGCCAGGTGTTACACAGCGTTTAATACGACAGGTGCTTCAATTATTAAGAAGCAAGTGGAAAAGGTTACGGAACTTGGGATACCGATCAAAAAGCAAACCTATTTTAAAACCTTCATTTTGGATGCCGCTGGAAAAGTCATTGGGGGTATTTTCAGAGAAGGTTATGATTACAAGGATGCACAAAAAGGAAAAGATATATATGTGAAATCTAATAAAGCTATCATATTAGCCACAGGCGGGTTTAGTAGTGATGTAGCTTTTAGAATAAAATATGACAGTAGATTGACAAAACAAATGGAGACTACCAACAAACCCTTTGCAACGGCTGAAGGAATGATTGAATCTATGAGGATTGGCGCTGATACGGTGGATATGAACGCAATCCAACTGGGTCCATGGGCCTGTCCGGATGAAAAAGGGTATGGTATTGGTCCAATGTTTTCTGAATATATTGTCTTTCAATATGGTATGATTATAGACCCAGAGATAGGGGAACGATTCGTTAATGAATTAGCTGATCGTAAGGTGTTGTCCGATGAGTTGCTTTCAATCGGACATCCTTGTATTGGTATTGCAGATGCTGGTGCAGTCGAATACTCAGGTTGGGATATAGGAAAAGCTCTAAAAAGAGGCATCGTTCTTCCGTTTGATTCAATTGAAAAGTTAGCCGAGCATTATAACATGCCAGAAGAGGCATTACATAAAACCATAAAAACATATAACGAGGGTGTCACACAAGGCACAGATCAAGCCTATAGCAAACCTATTATTGAAGGGGCTGGCGTTTTTGCAAAGCCACCATTTTATGCCATGAGGTTATGGCCAAAAGTCCATCATACTATGGGTGGATTAAAGATCACATCTGATTGTGAAGTCTTAGATACCACAGGCAAAGTAATTGAAGGACTATACGCTGCAGGTGAAGTGACAGGTGGGGTTCACGGCGCAAGTCGACTGGGCAGCCTAGCCATTAGTGAATGTCTGGTTTTCGGACGGATTGCTGGTAGACATGCGGCCACAAAAGCGGATGGATCTAACACATAAAATTAATAAGCAGTTAAATAAGAGACGATGAAACAAGATAGATAAATATACCCTTAACAAATAAGCAGATAGACAATAAACAAGAGAAATTGCAGGAGGTATGTAAATGATAAGAAAGTTAATGATTTGGGTGAAAGGAAAATTATATATTATACCATTTCTTTTTGGCTTGAGCTTCGCTATCTTTTCTGTATTTCTATTATATTTTGATACTATTGCATATGATCGATTTAGCGGGATCATACCATCTTGGTTATTCAATACCAGTGCAAAGAGCATCACATTGGTCACGTTAGTCATTTCAAGCCTTGTTACAATGGTAACCATTACATTTTCCATTATGATGGTAGTACTGACCATATATGGCAGCCAATTATCTTCTCGTTCCCTAAAAGATTTTTTGAACAAAAAGATTACCCTCAAAATTTTAGGGTATTATATTGGGGCATTGATTTTTTCGCTAATACAATTGAACTTCGGAGTAAATGAAAATAATGCCATGGGTATCGGTGCCACCATATGTATCTTTCTGCTAATAATAGGCGTTATAGTACTGATTTATTTTATACATTTCATAGCGAAATCAATTCAGATCAACTTGTATATTGATGATGTCACCAGAGAAACAATGACATTACTTGAAGTCAGTAAAAAACATGTCTATAGTTCCATATATATTGAGGGTGGTAATATTGAGGACTATACAAAAGAGCTTCAGGGTGAACAGTGGGAAGTCTTATCAGCTAAATCAGGTTATATACAGTATTATGATAGGAAAAAGCTTTTGGAAATTACCAAAGAATTTAATATTCAGGTGCTTTGTGATATTCTGATTGGGGAATATATTTTACCAAATGAAGTGCTAATCAAAGTGTATAACCGTGAAGCGGCATTGGATGAAACGGCGCTCACAGAAAAACTGTTAGAAGCTGTTTTTATTGGTGATGAACCGGATTTGTTTAAAGATATAAGCACTGGCTCTAAACGGATAATAGATGTTGCCTTAAAAGCACTTTCACCCGGCATCAATGATCCAAGTACGGCCATTACCTGCATACAAAAAATTGGTTACCTGTTACTGGAGATTGCAAAAGGGCTCGAAGCCAATGTCTATCTGGATGAAGAGGAACGAGTACGCGTCATTATTCGAAGTATTTCATTTCATAGACTGCTGTACAATCATTTTTATCAAATCAAGCACTATGGTGGTAAGGATATGTTCATACTCGAGGCCATATTAACTGCATTGACTAAAGTGGCCAATGAAAGCAATTTTGATATTAAAAAACAGGTGTGGGAGTTTGCTAAGTATTTGATGGTAGACATTGATTTGAAATCTTATCATGAGATGGAGCAGAAGATGCTATCCGAAAGATTCTATCAATTATCCAGAGCTGTTAATGTAGAATATGAGTTTGATGGATGGAAATCCTGGCTTATCTAGAGATAAAGTTGGATTGAAAAGGATTCTCATAAGGCGTATACTTGTAATGAGGTGATAATATGATTGATGGATTTGAGATCGTCGATGGTAAATTATTCATCGACAAGGATTTATTTCGACAAGCTCAATTGACAGATAATAACCTCAGTAAGTTGACTGGTAGCAGTTGTATTAATGTATTTAAAAATAGGCCAGTTATACACACAGGTATTGAAAGTGTAACAATTAATTATCATAATGCAGATTATGTGAATGTGACTAGAGAACTTAATAGGTTTATATCTGAACTAAAAGATAACTATCACTACA
>JAQICP010000459.1 GCA_027858555.1 Vallitaleaceae bacterium | reverse complement strand
AATACTTAATTACCTTACACCAGATGAAGCCTTTGATGATGAACTCTATGGAATATAACAATAACGACATACATATTTTTACAGTTGAAAACTAGTTCAACTTGTCATTGCAATTTAGGCATATATTAGAATTAATCTAGCTTCAAAATATAACGCAATCATAGATATTGAGACGAAAAAAATATAATGGTTAGCTATGCTAAATTCTTGAATAAACATTAGAGCATAAACCGTTAGCGTTGGTACAAAACCTAATAAAAACCCTTTTAACAAGTTATGAATTGGTAGGAAAAACAAAACTGTGGCTATGACCATTATAACGATAGCACTTAATATATCCTGAATAGCACCTTTCCCAAATATTAGGTTTTGAAGTATAAACACAGATGCAATAATATACACAGCAATTAAGTTAACTTTATGTACCCTTTTTAGATTATAAGTTTGACTCATTATTTCTCTCCTTTTTTTGTACAAATTTAATTTTTTTCTAAAAATATTCTAGTTTCATAATAACATGTCCTTCCATTCTATTCCAATTACTTGCTAATAGCAAGCGTACAAAGACAATGATGACAAGGTATTTATCCCAATAAAAAGTCACATGATTTATTGAAATTGAAAACGCATAAAGAATGGTCACCCATGACCAAACCACTATCATGTTATTGGATGGATGAACAAAGAAGGAGCACCCTGATTGGGCGCTCCTTCTTTGTTCAACTTATAGGAAAGTGCACTTTGTCCTACGATCCTATTACTTATTTCAAATACTCGTTAAACTTACCACGTTTCACATAATGTGTATGCAACAACTCATGGGATTTATGCCCGAGTGGCTTGCCTAAGAAATCTTCGTATAATTTAGCGATATAAGGATTATCATGAGATTTTCTAAGTTCCTTTTGCTCATCTTCTCGGTAGATGGCAAGCATGCGCTTTTGACGAATCTCTTCATTTATTGGTCTAGGTTGACCGCCACCACTGATACAACCATTAGGACAACACATAATCTCAATAAAATGATAAGGAGAAGTACCGTCTTTAATCTCTTGCAACAGGATCTTAGCGTTACTAAGACCACTTGCTACAGCGACTTTCACCGTTAATCCTTCTAGTGCTTTCCAATCAGCCGTTGTCTTACTGATGAATAAATCAGCAGTTTTAATGCCTTCAAATCCCACTAATGGTGTGACATGAAGGTTCTCAAAAGGTAGTTCATCGCCAGTAACCACTTCATACACTGTACGAATTGCCGCTTCCATAACCCCGCCAGTTGATGCAAATATATCAGCAGCACCTGATGATAGACCCAGTGGATTGTCAAACTCTGAATCAGCAAGGCCTCTAAAATCTATACCAGCCGTTTTAATCATACGAGCGAGTTCTCTGGTTGTGAGTACCGCGTCCACATCGTTTACCATCTCCTGACGACTGACTTCGTATTTCTTAGCGGTACATGGCATAACAGATACCACGTAAAATGATTCCGGTAGTACCTCAATCTTCTGGGCATAATATGATTTTGTTAGTGCTCCTAACATCATATGTGGTGATTTACAGGATGATAAGTTAGCAAGTTGCTCAGGGAAACTATGTTCAGCGTACTTAATCCATCCTGGTGAACAACTGGTAATCATAGGCAATGTGGTTTCAGCACCTGACAGGGCTTTACCCACTCTATCAAGTAATTCATGCCCCTCTTCTATGATGGTTAAGTCAGCCGCAAAGTTGGTGTCAAACACATCATCAAAGCCAAGTAATCTAAGTGCGGAGGCCATTTTACCAGTGACGAGTGTCCCTGCCTCATAACCAAATTCTTCGCCAAGGGCAGCTCTTACCGCTGGCGCTGTTTGAACCACTACCCTTTTACTCGGATCTTGTATGGCAGCCCATACATCTTTAATGGCGTCTTTTTCCTTAAGCGCACCTACTGGACACACTGTTGTACACTGACCGCAATAAGTACAATTAACATCCATCAATTCGAAGCCTTCAGCTGGTCCAATGACCGTTGTGAAACCTCTGTTTTGAGGATTTAAGATGCCAACACTTTGTATATCATTACACATGGTGACGCATCTTCTACAGAGTATGCATTTAGACATATCTCTTTCTATGGATGGATTTGATGATTCCACTATAGTTTTTGACCGCTCACCTTCGAAACGTTGGGTGGTCAGATCTAACACCTCACCCATGGCTTGTAGTTCACAGGACTGATTCCTAGTGCAACTTAAGCAATCCTTGTTATGGTCTGAAAGGATCAATTCATAGATCAGTTTCCTTGCATGTCTGAGTTCTTCAGTGTTGGTTTTTATATTCATACCACTTATAGCCTTGGTCATACAGGATGCCTGAAAATTAGGTCTACCTTCAACTTCTACGATACATAATCTACAGGAACCACAATCATGAACATTTTCTAAGTAACATAGATGCGGTATGAGTATCCCTACCTGTTTAGCTACTTGAAGGATAGTCTGGTCTTCTTCAACACTATGGGTCTTGCCATTAATCGTTATATCAATCATAATATCCTCCTACCTTCTATCACAATGTAAGCATCTCATAGATTCTGCTATGGCATTGAGTCTATGGAATCCTTGGTTAACTTCAGCAAAATTATTAATTCGATTAGCCACAGGTATGTGGGTGGTTTTAAAGCGTTCATGTTCAGCCACATCACCGTCTTGGTGCAATACTGGTATATCAATGTCCATACCTTGGTTTAATTTACCATCACCGTTCAAATACAAATCGATAGACTTTGCACTTGCTTTACCATCAGTTATTGCCCATATGACCGTGTCAGGTCCTCTTACCACATCGCCACCTGCGAATATACCTTCATGGTTCAACATTCTATGGTCCTTATCAGTGACAAAAGTGCCCCATCTGGTCATTACAATTTCATCCTCGCCAATGAATGGTAAGTCTGAATGCTGACTAACCGCTGTGATCACCATATCAAAAACAAGTTCCACATAAGGCTCATTAATCTTCATGGTGACTGGGCTTCTTCTGCCTGATTTATCGAATTTACCTGGTTCAAGGAGTATACATCTTAACTTCTCAACTTTACCATCTCCCTTGATTTCCACAGGATTGATCATGGTTGTAATGATGATGCCTTCTTCTCTCGCTTCTTCAATCTCTCGCTTATCAGCAGGCATATCGTTGATGTTTCTTCTATAAAGGATATGAACTTCTTTTGCACCAAGTCTAAGTGCGACTCTAGCTGCATCCATAGCTGTTGACCCACCGCCAATAACAGCGACCTTTTTACCAACTTTCACTTCTTTGCCCATATTCACATCTTTAAGGAAATCAATGCCGTAGTAGACACCTTCAAGGTTTTCACCAGCTATGCCCATTTCATTAGGAAATTGGGTGCCGGTTGCAATATATATGGCGTCATGACTAGCACGTATGTCTTCAAACATAATATCTTTGCCGACTTCAGTGCTCAGATGTAACTTCATGCCTGCTTGTTTGCTTAGCTCAATTTCTCTTGCTAGTAATTGGTTTGGTAAACGATATTCTGGAATGCCCGTTGCCAGCATACCACCTGCAACAGTATTCGATTCATATACATCCACTTCATAACCGGTCATGGACAGATAGTAGCCACAGGTTAGTCCAGATGGACCTGCACCGATGATGGCGACTGATTTGCCTTTTGATGGGAATAACAATTGTCTCGTAGGTCCCGCGTTTTTCATGGCCTGGTCGGCTACGTAGCGCTTAAGATCCATAACAGCCAATGCATCATCAAGGGTACCTCTTCTACACTTGCTTTCACACGGATGGGTACACACACGTCCACATACTGCCGGGAAAGGATTCTCTCTACGAATGAGATCATAAGCATCTCTTTCTCTACCCGCTGCAATCAACCTGATATAACCTGGCACATTGACACCTGCAGGACATGCGTTCTGGCATGGTGAAATGACAAGTTCTCTACATACACCAGCTTCACATTTCTTATCTATGATATGTGCTTCATATTCTTCTCTAAAATACTTGATGGTACTAAGCACTGGATTAGGCGCCGTTTGACCGAGTCCGCAAAGAGCAGTTTTTTTAATGGTCTCTCCAAGTTCAATCAAATTTTCAATATCACCAACCTTACCTTCTCCCATTGTGATCCGTTCTAATATCTCAAGCATCCGTTTTGTGCCAAGACGACAGGGAACACATTTTCCACAGGACTCATCTTGAACAAACTCCATGAAATACTTGGCAACGTCTACCATACAATTGTCTTCATCCATACAAATCAAACCACCAGAACCCATAATAGCGCCCAGTTCTTTTAATGATTCATAGTCCACGGGGACATTCAGGTCAACTGTTGTAATGCACCCACCTGATGGTCCACCTGTTTGAGCCACTTTGAAAGAACGACTATTGCGGATACCACCGCCAATATCAAAAACAATATCACCAAGTGGCGTGCCCATCGGTACTTCTACGATACCCGAATGCTTAATAGCGCCAGCTAGAGCAAATACTTTCGTACCTGAACTTTTCTCAGTACCATAATGGTTAAACCAGGTGGCACCATGTCGAATAATCGATGCAATATTACCAAATGTTTCCACATTATTAATAATACTTGGTTTACCAAAAAGTCCGGAATCTGAAGGGAATGGTGGCTTCTGTCTTGGTTCACCACGCTTACCTTCTATGGAATTAATAAGGGCTGTTTCTTCACCGCATACAAAAGCACCTGCACCAATTCTAACTTCAATATCAAATGAGAAGCCTGAACCAAATATATTGTCAGATAACAATTCAACTGCTCTTGCATTCTTGATTGCTTCTTCAAGTCGCTCAATAGCAAGAGGGTATTCAGCTCTTACATAGACATAGCCTTTAGATGAGCCTATGGCATGCCCTGCTATAGCCATACCTTCTATGATAGTATGTGGATCACCTTCGAGTAGACTTCGGTCCATAAAAGCACCAGGATCTCCTTCATCTGCATTACAGATAACAAACTTTTCATCTGAAACAGAGCGTCTTGCCAGCTCCCACTTTAAACCTGTTGGAAATCCACCGCCACCACGTCCTCTTAAACCTGAACGTTTAATTCGATTAATGGTCTCTTCTGGCGACTTTTCTTGCACTGTTTTTAGTAGGGCATAATAACCGTCATTAGATATATATTGCTCCATGGAGCCATAGTCCATGACACCACAATTTTTCAAAACAACACGCTCTTGGTTTTTAAAAAATGGTATGTCATTCATACTTTTGATATAACGTTTCTTATCTTCATCAAAATAGCATAATTCTTCAATGACTATATTGTTCACGATATGTTCGAATACAATTCGATCAATATCTTCTGGTTGTAATGTCACATAATAGATATTACCTGGTTGTATGAGTAGGGATGGTCCAAGGAAGCATGCCCCGATACAGCCCGTTTCATTGATCTGAACTTTATCGCTGTAATTATATTTTTCTAAAGTTGTTACTAATTCATTTTTAATCGCTTCACAATTAGAAGATACACAACCTGCTCCATAACAAACATGTATAATGTTCTGATAAGCTTGTTGTTTATCTTTAACTTTTTGTTTAATTGCATTAAGTTGGTTAAGATTATCAATACGCATTATCGTCTCCTATTCGTAAGTCGCTAAGATTAAGCTTAGTTTGTCAGGGTTGACTTGTTTATACACCTGGTCATTAATTGAGATGGCTGGTGCTAGACCGCAAGCCCCAATGCATCTCATGACGTTGATTGAGAACTTCTTGTCTTCAGTCGTTTCTCCTACACGAATATGTAGTAGCTCCTCTAATTTTTCTACGATATTTTTACCACCCCTAACGTAACATGCTGTGCCAAGACAGATATTAATCACATATTTGCCTTTGGGCTGAGTGGTGAAAAATGAATAGAAACTGATTACCCCTGATATTTCAGATAATGGTATATCCATTCTCATAGCAATTCTTTGTTGAATCTCCATAGGCAAATGCCCATATACCCCCTGTACCATATGAAGAATTTGTATCAAGTTGCCCCTTTTTTCCTAGTAGCTGTCTACAATTTCATCAATTATACTTAGTTTTTCTTCTTCTGATATCTCTTCACATTGACATGTTTTTACTGAATCCATAACTCATCTCCTTTGCATTACATCTTGTTCAAACACTTTAATCGTTAAACAATTAACAATTCCTAGCGCGAACTATTGCCACTTCTTAGCGAGGTACCAATTGTTAATCAACTGCAAATAGACCCATAAAAAATATGAATCTTGCTTCAAGTTAGTTTCAAGTCGGTCCTGGTAGTTTCTCAGTCAGTCAATTGTGGTACTTTTGTCTTTTCCAGTCAATACTTTGTTATTTATTTGTCAATAAGGTGTAAGCATATGTCACTAATTATGTCCGTATGTCAGTTGCGTAGAGATGCCACTATGCAGGTTACTATAGATGTGTCTAAGTTGTTTGCTCGGTTACTAATTCATTATACCTTTAAAAATGAACCTAAACAAGGAAAACATAGTTGAAATTACTGATATTATAGAAGTACTGATAAATAATAATACCAGCCAAGATGTCCATACTG
>JAQICP010000378.1 GCA_027858555.1 Vallitaleaceae bacterium | reverse complement strand
AAAATATCTTGAAGTATATGCATAAGACTATTATGAATGAAAGTAAGAAAAAAGAAAAGCCTATCACCCCTCATGAATGAGGGGCAGGGGAGTTGAAGTGTCGAAGACACTTTGTTCTTATCATTTTATTTTAATTAAAGAAGAAAAAAAGAAACAACATTGAAGTTAATTACTGCTTCCGAGCGGTAGCATCATCTAACACGCGTTTTGCGATACTCAGTTCACTAACAGAGGCGGAACCGCATTAGCAACTATGCGTAAGCATGAGCGGACCCTGTAAGCTCACTGGCATCGCAAACCGCAACCGTTAGGTGAAAGAATGAGTCTGTTTAATGGTTATAATGTGGAGAAGTGAAATATTGAATAAGTTAATCTACTGTAATTAGAGGAGTAAGTGCTGTGAATAATATTATATTCAGAAGACCAAAAGAAGATGAATCTGAGCTGATTAATGAGTTTTTCGAATTAGTTATAAGGGATACGTTTGAAAGAAATGAGATTTCTGATTTAGTAGAAACATTGGAAGAAGAGATAAAGAGTAAAAGGAAATGTTTGAATGAAGATTTTGAAAGTATGGGAATGAACAGGTATTTTCTTATTGCAATGCTAGATGATAGAATTGTTGGCACGATAGAGTATGGCCCATCTAATGAATTAATAACTGACTGTACGAATGGAGAATTGAAAGATTTACCTGAGATAGGCACGGTTTATGTGCATCCTGAATATCAGAGAAAAGGTATAGGGAATCTCATGTTATTAAATATATTTAAGAAAATGAATAGTAAGGGAATCGATGAGTTTTGTTTTGATAGCGGGTACAAAAGTGCACAAGCAATATGGAACAATAAGTTTGGCAAACCGCAATATCACCTCGTGAATTATTGGGGAGAAGGAGCAGACCTTATGGTTTGGAGATTGAACTTGAAAGATCTGATTTAATAACATCGGGACGACTTATTCCATCACCTAACACGCGGTTTACAATACTCAGTTCGCTAACCGAGGCGGACCCGCATTAGCAACTAGTCGTAAGCATGAGCGGGTCCTGTAAGCTCACTGGCATCGTAAACCGCAACCGTTAGGAGAAATACCGCACCTGATTACTTGGGGGTAAATTATCATGAATATTACGCATATTCTATTGACATGAGTAGAATTTACGCATACAATCAATATATGAGTAAATAATGATGATAATTACTCGGAAGGAGATTTTGTGGATAATAAATTATATAAATTACCGCCAAGGAATGATAAGGGTGTAGTAGAGATAGAAACAAAAGCTGTGTTGAAGGCATTAGCTCAGGCACATAGAAAATTAGGTGAACTAAAAGGATATGCTGAACGAGTACCAAATAAGAATATTCTTTTGAATGCAATCACTTTAAACGAGGCAAAGGACAGCTCTCAAATTGAGAACATTGTTACAACTCATGATCAGTTATTTGAAGCGCTTTCAAGCCATAAGGAATATGTTGGACCGACGAAAGAAGTACTGAATTATAAAGAGGCAATTTGGCAAGGAATTACAGCAATTAGTGACAGAGGATTTCTCTCAATAAACATGATTGTTGATATTCAAGAGATTATTGAAGGTAATAAAGCTGGCATACGGAAGCAAAGTGGTACAGTCTTAAAAAACGAGGCTACTGGAGAAATTGTTTATACACCACCAGAAACAGAAAAAGAAATACGTGATTTGATGAAGAATTTGGAAGACTATATAAATATCGATGATGAATGTGATGAATTGATAAAGATGGCTATTATACATTATCAATTTGAAAGTATACATCCATTTTATGATGGTAATGGAAGAACTGGAAGAAATATCAATATTTTATATTTGATATTAAAGGGTTTACTTGACTCACCAATTCTATATTTGAGCAAGTATGTTATTGAAAATCGCGGTGAATATTATAAATTGTTACAAGGTGTGCGAGAAGAGAATGGATGGAAAGCATGGATTCTATATATGCTTAAAGGTGTG
Organism: Vallitaleaceae bacterium; assembly: GCA_027858555.1. Taxonomy (GTDB): domain Bacteria; phylum Bacillota; class Clostridia; order Lachnospirales; family Vallitaleaceae; genus JAQICP01. The sequence goes on along the minus strand of JAQICP010000378.1, from coordinate 434 downwards.
AGAGAAACATCAGAATATTCTTTGGAGATATTAGAACGAATATCTGATTTGATAGTTGAAACAACAGATAGAATTAGAGTTGAATTGCCAAAGATTTATTCGTATGAATTGATTGAGGTTATCTTCAGCGAATTTTATACAAGAATAAGTAATGTTGTAGATAGACTTGGCGTAACTAGAAAAACAGCTGCGTTATATTTGAGCGATTTGGTAGAGATAGGTATACTCAGAGAAGAAAAAAAAGGAAAAGAAAAGGTGTTTGTAAATCAGAAGTTGGTAGATATAGTGTCTAACAATTGACGGTGAGGTACATCTCCTAACACGCATTTTGCGATACTCAGTTCACTAACCTAGGCGGCACTGCATTAGCTGTTCGCAAGCTCACAAGCATGAGCAGAGCCTGTAAGCTCACTGGCATCGCAAACTGCAACCGT
>JAQICP010000372.1 GCA_027858555.1 Vallitaleaceae bacterium | reverse complement strand
TTAACTGGAAATAGATGTTTCAATTCGTGAATTGCTGCAATTGCCATCGTTGCATAAATAACATGGTAATCTGCGTTAGTCTTCAACTTAAGACCCTTATAATCATAATACTTGTATTTGACAGAAAAATCAATATTTTTTATACCTTTAGTGTCGATTTTATATAAATTATCTGAAATACCTATAACATTGGCATCCTTTTTCTGTGATTCTAATTCAATTACGTCATTAACTATCTGGGATTGCTTCATATATACAACCGGGCAATTGTTTTTTATTATGCCAGCCTTTTGTATTGCAATAGATTCTATATCTGTACCAAGAATTTCCACATGGTCATAATCCACCAAAGTGATCATGCTTAAAAGAGGCGACGGTATGATATTAGTGCAATCCTTTAAGCCACCAATACCGGTTTCAAGGATTACAATATCCACTTGATTGGTCATGAAATAATGAAGCGCCATAATAAAAACAGTTTCAAAAAAGGTAGGATTAATTGGGTGGTCCATGGTTTGATTAGCTAATAATTTCTGAAGAAATTCATATGTATTTACTAAATCATCATCACTTATATTCACATTATTAATTCTGATTCTTTCATTAACAGAAATCAGATGAGGTGATGTAAATAAGCCAACTTTATAACCGGCTGATTGATATATGGATGCAAGCATAGCACATATCGAACCCTTCCCATTGGTTCCTGCAACATGTATGAATTGTAAAGATTCATGTGGATTGTTAATCACTTCAAGAAATTCAGATAAACTATCTAGACTTGTTTTCTCTCCAAATAAAGGTGTATTATACAGCTCACTTACACATTGTTCGTATGTCATCATATTAATTATAATAGTAGTTGCAATACTTTTCTATTACAACTACTAAACCTTTCAAATAAAATAAGGGTGATTGCATGTTCATTTCATGTTCATAATATTGCCTTTAATCAGCCTAACTTCCATCACACGTACACCATAAATATAGATTATACTCATATTAGTATAACACATCATTATTAGTATGGTAAAATGATAAAAGAGCAATAAGGAGGCAATTATATGGACGATAAATTAAATGACAAAGAAATAGAATCATTGGATCAATTGGATGAGGACATTGATAAGCAAACACCTATGGATGCATCAACCGATCCTTCTATAGAACCACAAGCAGTAGAACCACAAACAGTAACCGAAACGACTGTAGCAGAAAAATCGGATGCATCAGAACCGGTTGAAGTGCCAGAAACATTAGAAACACCTAAGATATCTCCAGCGTACATAGAGACTAATCGGGAAATACCAAAGAAACCTAAACGTAAAAAGCGTTTATTAAGATTTGTAGCTACAATGGTAATTCTTGCACTTGTTGCCGGTAGCTTTTTTGGAGCAGGTTATGTGTCTTCGGTCTATCTTAATGATAGTATATTAGCTAAAGTATTTGGGACAGTAGAAACCAGTAATACTAGTGCTACCATCAATCAAATCAAGCCTGTAATCAACTTAGAAGAAGGCGGTTATACAGAAGCCCCTATTATGATTTCTCGTGAAATGGGACCAGCAGTAGTCACCATCAATACTTCCTATGACAATCCAAATAGCAGCTACTTATTTGATTATTATTCTGAAGGGTCTGGTTCAGGTGTCATCTTTGACATGACTGACGAAGAGCTTCTATTGGTCACAAACTATCATGTTATTGCAGGCACTGATGCTCTTGAAGTCGTTGTTCACAGTGGCGAAAGCTATACGCCCACAGTACTAGGATTCGACTCACAATTGGACTTAGCTGTTCTTGCTATACCACTTAAAGATATCGACCAGTCTGTACTTGATCAACTTGTCCTTGTGTCATTCGGAGACTCCAGTAGCCTTCAAGTCGGTGAAATGGCAATAGCCCTCGGCAGTCCCTTAGGCGAAGATTTTAGTAATACCATTACAGTTGGTATTATCAGCGCTATGAATAGAACAATCAATCTAGAAGGCGTTAACCACACCTTAATTCAAACAGATGCAGCTATAAATCCTGGTAACAGTGGTGGCGCTTTGTTCAACCAAGTTGGTGAGTTAATTGGAATCAACTCAGCCAAGTATATCGATACAAATGTTGAAGGTATGGGATTTGCAATTCCTATTAACATAGCTCTACCAATCATTCATGAAATAGTAGACTCAAGACCTGGTGAGGATATAGCCGTTGGACTTTCAACGGATAGACCATTCCTTGGTGTTCAGATTCAAGATATTTCTGGTCAACTAGCTGAGGAGATAGGTATTCCTTTTGGAGTCTATATCACAGAAGTTTTCCCAGGTTCAGGTGCTGATGAAGCAGGTCTCCTCTCAGGTGACGTCATCATCGCCATCGATGACGAAAGAATTTTAAACACAGCAGAACTTACTTCAATCATTCTCTCCCACGAAGTAGATGACTCAATTGATATCACTGCAATTAGGGAAGAAAAAGTAATGGAATTCACAGCACCACTATTTCATTATTATGATGTCATTCAAGAATAATACATTTAATATGTAAATTAACTTTTATCCCATAAAAGACCAATCTATCTAATCTCAGTTGATAGATTGGTCTTATGTATTAACTAATAGTTGCAATAGCATTCTATCCATGGTAATATAATAGTTGCAATAGCATTCTATTATAAGGAGACCCATATGAAAGAAATCAGTTTCGGAAGATACACCAGTATCCTATACCGTTATATACAGATGATAATCAGTCATAGGCTAAGCGCATATGACATGGGAAGCGGCCAATACCTATTCTTGATTACAATCGCAAAACACGGTGGCATCAATCAAAAGGACTTAACTCAGCAAATGAATGTAGACAAAGCCACAACAGCCAAGGCATTGGCAAAATTGGAAAGTTTGACCTACATTCGTAGAATAAAAGATGAAAATGACAGGCGCTACTACAGCATCTATCTAACAGAGAAAGGCAAAGCTTTCATGCCCGTGTTAAAAAAACATCTAAGTGAGATCTCGGATATTCTAATTACAGATATGACAGATGAAGAAACCGCCTTAACAAAACATGTATTCGACATTATGATACGAAATGCCATAGACGAAGTCGGTAAGCTGAAATGATTTCAGAAAGAAAGGATTACCTATGCAAAAAACAAAACTCAACCTTATAGAAGATCCAGTCACGCCGCTGCTACTGAAAATGACGTTCCCGATGATATTCGGCATGCTTGGCATCGTCGCCTTCAATATGGTGGACACTTATTATGTCAGCAAACTGGGTCTGGTGCCGATGGCGGCTATGACGCTCACATTTCCAGTTGTTATGATTATCGGATCACTGGCGCAAGGTATCGGCATCGGTGCTGCTGCCCTCATTTCAAAATCAGTAGGTGAAAAAAGACATGACAAGGTTGTACGATACACCACAGACAGCCTGATACTTGGACTCTTGTTAGTATTTGTATTTGTTGTTGCCGGCATGCTGAGTATCAAGCCACTCTTTACGGCTCTCGGGGCTGACGCAGAGACAATGCCATACATTATGGATTACATGAAGATATGGTATAGCGGCGTCATGTTCCTAATCATTCCCATGATTGGTAATTCAGGCATCCGAGCCTTGGGAGACACCAAGACACCTGCTTTAATTATGAAAATAGCAGCTGTAGTCAATATGATATTTGATCCGCTTCTGATATTCGGATACGGACCTTTTCCTGAAATGGGCATCAAGGGTGCGGCACTTGCCACTGTCATATCCAGAGCCGTTACGATGATTGTTTCCATATATGTATTAGCATACAGACAGAAGATTATTTCCTTAAGAAGAGCCAAACTGAAAGTGATTATTCAATCATTTAAAGACCTACTGTATATCGGCCTACCTAATGCCTTGACCAAAATCACAACACCTCTGGCCATCGGTGTTATTACATCACTGATTGCCACCTTTGGCAATGAAGCTACTGCCGGCTTTGGTATCGCTACGCGTATCGAAATGTTTGCCATGTTGGTACTGAACGCTTTAGCATCCATATATGTGCCCCTACTGGGTCAAAACCTAGGCGCTAAAAAGTATGGCCGTGTCAATGAGATTATCAAAAAATCTGAATACTTTTCCTTACTATATGGACTCTTAACCTTAGTGGTCTTCCTGTTCTTAGGTGGTTTGCTTGGAAAAATCTTTACAGACAACCTTCAGGTGATTAATACGGTGAAATTCTATCTATACATCATTCCTATTGGATACGGGCTAAAAGGACTATTCCTCATATATACCAGTACCTTGAACGTCATCAATAAACCGCTCTATTCAGCACTTATCGCCATTATAAGACTTTTTGTCCTCTATGTGCCGATAGCCAGTTTCCTCTCAAGTTTCATGGGATTGATTGGCGTTTGGATCAGTCTGAATCTGTCATTCCTAATATCAGTGGTTATTTCAAAAGTGGTGATGACCAAATTTCTTGGCAAGATAAGCAGTAAAGCGCTAACACTGCCATAACCACAAAAAGACTCAGCATTTAATCTGAACGGACCTCTATAAGCTGGATTTTCAGGTCTAACTTATAGAGGACAATTCAATCGCCGAGTCTCTTCTATTGGTTTTATATTGATCTTTATATTGATCATTTATATTCGTCTTTTATATTAATCTTTAGTATTTCTCATGCGAACCTACTTTGATCGATAATATTTCTTATGCGCACCTACTTTGATCGATAGATTTCCCTATAAAGGTTAATGGGCTTCACTATTCTCCGATGATTTTCACAAGCACTCTTTTCTTTCGCTTCCCATCAAACTCACCATAAAAAATCTGTTCCCATGGTCCAAAGTCTAACTTGCCCTTTGTAATTGCTACAACCACTTCTCGTCCCATTATAGAACGTTTAAGATGGGCGTCAGCATTATCTTCATAACCGTTATGATCATACTGGCTGTAAGGCTTTTCAGGTGCTAATTTTTCTAACCATTTCTCAAAGTCTCTATGTAAGCCGGCTTCATTATCGTTGATGAACACACTAGCTGTAATATGCATGGCGTTACAAAGCAACATGCCTTCCTCAATGCCGCTTTCCCTCAGACATTGATTGACTTCACCCGTTATGTTTAAAAATGCTCGCCTAGTTGTGGTATCAAACCATAGTTCTTTTCGAAAACTTTTCATAAGGACCTCCTATAAAAATACTGATTAAAAGGAATGTTTATAGTTTACTTTAAAGCTTGAAGTCGTTCTTCTACTTGTGTCAGCATCTGCTCGTATTTTTCCTGCTTAGCACGTTCTTCTTCTATAACCTCAGCTGGGGCTTTTGCCACGAATCCTTGATTACTTAATTTCTTAGTAACCCTTACAATTTCTTTGAGCAACTTATCCTTCTCACCTGAAAGTCTTTCAATCTCTTTATCAATATCAACCAGTTCTGTAAAAGGCATGTAGATTGTTGCGCCTTGAATCACAACAGATACGGCGTCCGGGTCAATACCATTGTTGTCATCTTGAATAGTAACCTTACTGGCATATCCAAGTGTAGCAAAAAACACCTTGCCTTCTTCAAATATCTTTTTCACAGCCGCGTCTTCTGATACCACAAAAACTTTAGCTTTCTTCTTAGGCGGTACACTCATGTTCGCTCTAACATTCCTGATCTGATGAACCGCTTCTTTAATCAGTGAAATGGATTGCTCTTCACTTTCAAAATGCCATGCCGCCTTGTATACCGGCCATTCGGTCACCATAATGGATGGCTCTTCTGATTGAAGTGTTTGGAATATCTCTTCTGTAATAAACGGCATAAATGGGTGCAAGCATTTTAAGGATTGGATCAGTACTGTTCTAAGTGTCCAAAGTGCTGCCATCTTAGTTTGGTCGTCGTCATTGTAAAGCCTTGGCTTAACCATCTCGATATACCAATCGCAGAATTCTTCCCATATAAAGTCATGAAGTTTAGTAACTGCTATGCCCATATCATATTGGTTCATGTTTTCTGTGATATCAGCTGCAAGTGTATTCACTTTAGAGAGTATCCATCTATCAGCAGGTGTCAGTGCTTCAATAGAAACCTCACCTATCTCTTTATCTTCTAGATTCATCATGATAAACCTAGAAGCATTCCATATC
>JAQICP010000353.1 GCA_027858555.1 Vallitaleaceae bacterium | reverse complement strand
CATATACTCCTCCTCATAATGATATTCTAAAATGTATATTTTGGTGATGTAATACCCAAAAATTCTGGCAATAATCAGTCAATTGTTATAAATATATCATTTAAGTGTGTTTTTTATGTGTCTATTGTGTTCTTTATGTATGTTCTTGTAATAAACTGTGTACATAGTGTGTCCAAGGCAAACTAATCACCTGAACTGGTAAGCTATTTATTTCTTTATTGTATAAGTACACAAAAATGTTTATAATATATCTAAAGGATTATAGGAGGTAATTATGTTAAGTAAGCCTATTGAAGATTTGAATGTTTCATCGACTCAATTGACTGTTAAGCAGATGATTATACTGGTTTCATTTATGCTATTTATTGGTGATTTTGCTACTATTTATAGTGCTTATGAGCCAAATGAAATACTAGAACACTTGATTATTATCTCTGGTGTGTGTGTATTATTTGTATTGATTTTATTACTAGCCCACATCCTTCATTTGTCTCAGTTTAAAAAAAACATAATATACACAATCATATGCCTTGCTAGTTATATAACGTTAATCTATATAAACCCAGATAAAATCGGTTTGACTAATACCTCTCTCATCGTCATTTTTGTGATTATACATTTTACTAATCTTTATAAGGCGGGCATAATCGCCATTCTTCTAGTTCATCTAAGCTATATCACGTATTTAACTATTGCATATGGAAAAACAACTGTTACTCTAGGCTCTGGTTACTTCTTGGGTGAAATAGGTATTACATTTTTGGCAATCTACCTTGTAAACTCAACTTTCGGATTAATTACTAAATATAAATCTCAATATTCGAGCCATGTCATAAAGTTGCAAGAATATAACCAAACTTTGTCTGATATCAACGAGGCGTTAAACAGTACCCAAGCAGAATTATCTACAAAGTACCGAGAAACAAGTATGTTACTGGCAAAGCATGAAATGCTATCATTAAAATATGAATCCTTGATCAACACTTCCAACGAAGGGATCATTGATTATAATATTACAGACAATGTATTGTCCTTATCTGATCTAGCATGTGAATTGTTCGGGGTTGAGAATAAAGATGAACTAAATTGGTCTCAGATTGCACCAAGAATGACAGAAGAAAGCGAAGTTTTATTTTCAACTCTATGGGCACAACTCATTGATAATACTTCAACTAACGAAGTTATATATCTCAAGTACTTTGGTCATGATAATAGGTTGTTCGATTTTAAAGTTCACATCTGTCGTTATCATACACCTAAGGAATCAAAGGATTATATTGCCGGTACGGTGAAAGATGTGACTGACAAAACCCATCAGATTGATGAAATCAAACATCTGGCTTTTGATGATTTTATTACTAATTTACCTAACCGCAGTTATTTCATAAATTTAGTAAAAAAAGATCTTAAAACAAGTAATCAAATTCACTTTTCAATTATGTGCATTAATATCGATGACTTCAAAGTATTTAATAGTAAACATGGTTTCGAAAATGGTAATAGAATGTTAAATCATATCGCTAATGCTTTACAAAGTACTTATGAAGATGGTAGGGTTTCAAGAATCTATAGTGATACTTTTGCAATATTTATGGATAATAAACGCACACTTGAAAAAGAAGTGATCTACATACAAAATGCATTAAAGAATATAGCCATGCTATACTTTAATGAACTGAATTTCAGTGCTACCATAGGCGCTATCAGATTTACTAGAAAACTTGTAAAACCATTTGAAGAATTATTATTAGATGCTGAAAAAAACATCTACCTAGCTAGAGACACCCAAAAGGGATCCTATCTTATAAGCTAATAAAACAACCTTGGAGGGTTCAAGAATTATAAAGGATTCAGAGCATGCATCTTACATGTCATGGCATAGCAGGGATAGGTATGAATGCCTATCCCCCGAATATCTAGCATAAACTAAAGGTGATGATTCTTTCAAATCACCACCCATAAATTCAATTTTATTAATTGTATGTGGGGTTAGTTGCCCAGCACTTGACAAAGAACCTATTTATTATCTAAAACAATCACTGCCCCTTGATATAGCTGGTTACTATCATATATAGGGTATAATTTACGCTTAACTTGTATCTGTTGTCCTTGTACCAAAAGGGTCGCAATATCAAACACTGGCAAGTCATCATCATTGCTTATCAGATCTTCAAAAAACAATCCTCTTTGATTTTCAATTATATGTAATATCGCAACACCATCAATCGCTTTTCCGAGGCATCTGCTCTCATCTATTTTCAATAAGTTTTCTGCCTCACGATTAATCAATTCGATTTTTCCATTAGCATTCACTACAATAATGCTAAATCCAACTGCTATTAGTGTGGCATGAATCAAGCTAGCCTGTTCAATCACCATTGTGTCTCTTGTCATTCTTTCAATCGCCCTTGTAAATATATCAACTGTATGGCTGATCATTTTTTTAGTACAGGCAATATTAGTCGTATGCATTAACTCGATTTTCAGAAATCCAATTGGTTGATTATTCACATACATGGAGTACACTAAGTTATCATTTTCAAATGGCTTATCACCAAAGGCTTTCACAACTGAACCTTTACTGATATGAGGATTATCAAGGATGAAAAAGTCAAATAATTGCTCATTTTGACTGATTGGTTCTAACAATTCATCATTAAGCGACCAGTAGATTATATCATCATCCATATCGTTTAAATCACCGAATAGCTGAATCACAATACTGCTAGCAAACAATAATTGACCGACCTCAGATAATGCATTATCAATAATACTTAGTATCTCATATGATTCAGCACCCATGAGATCTTTTGATATCTCAAGCAAAAGATGCTGATAGCCAATTTGCATTTCCATGTGCTCCATATTTATCCATACCTTTCTACATTGATTGTATACTTATGAGG
>JAQICP010000337.1 GCA_027858555.1 Vallitaleaceae bacterium | reverse complement strand
GTGCCAAGGGTATCGGAACCCCACGCACATCCTTACCGAGAAGAGCGTTTATCGTCACCCAATCCGCACAGTTACCGAAACCCGAACAGTCAAGTGGACTAAATTGAATCTTGTATTGTAACCCTTCGAATTGTTTACCAGTCGCTTTAATTGTTTTTAATCCTTCTGGCGCATTCTTCACTTCGTTTTCGTCTAAAAGGAAAGGACGAATAACAGCATGAGGACAAACAAATGCACATTGATTACATTGGATACAGTTTTCTGATTGCCATTCTGGCACTGTTACTGCAATACCACGTTTTTCATATGCTGATGCGCCCATTGGGAAAGTACCGTCTTCAGCACCAACAAATGCACTTACAGGAAGATTATCACCTTTTTGAGCAGTAATAGGCATCAAAATCTTAGAAACAAACTCTGGTACTTCAACTTTAGCAACTGATGCATCAGTTGCAGTTGCCCAATCAGCTGGCACCGTTATTTTAACTAAACTATCAATACCTTTGTCAATTGCTAGGTTGTTCATCTTAACGATTGATTCACCTTTTTTACCATATGCTTTAACAACTGCCTCTTTTAGATATTCAACTGCTGTATCAATTGGTAATACATCTGCTAACTTGAAGAATGCAGCTTGCATAATCATGTTAATTCTTGATCCCAAACCAATTTCTTCAGCGATATCCGTTGCATTTACTGTATAGAATGTAGCTTGGGATTTCGCAATTGCTTGTTTGAGTTCAGCTGGTAAATGTGTATTTAATTCTTCTGGTGACCATTGTGTATTAAGTACAAAATTACCACCTGTTCTTAAGCCTTTTAATAAATCATATTTATCAACATATGATTGATTGTGACATGCAATGTAATCAGCTTCGTCAATTAAATAAGTTGAACGAATTTTATCTTTTCCGAATCTAAGGTGAGATACGGTGATACCACCTGATTTTTTAGAGTCATATGAGAAGTAACCTTGAGCATACATATCAGTCTTATCACCGATAATCTTAATTGCCTCTTTATTAGCACCAACTGTACCATCAGAACCAAGACCCCAGAATTTACATCGGATAGCTGTAGGACTCTCAGCAACAATTCTATCTTTAACTTCTATAGATAGATTTGTTACATCGTCAACGATACCAACTGTAAAACCATTCTTTGGAGAATCACTATTAAGGTTATCAAATACAGCTTTGATATGTGAAGGTGTAGTATCTTTTGAACCAAGGCCGTAACGACCACCAATAATCATTGGTCTAACTTCTTTATCATAGAATAATGTTCTAACATCTTCGTATAAAGGCTCACCGAGAGAACCTGGCTCTTTTGTTCTATCTAAGACAGCAATCTTAGTTACTGATGCTGGTAATGCTTCGAAGAAATATTTGTCTGAGAAAGGTCTGTAAAGATGAACCTTAATCATACCAACTTTTTCGCCTTTTGCCACTAAATAATCAATAGTCTCTTCAGCAGCTTCAGTTACAGAACCCATAGCGATTATGATACTAGTCGCATCTGGTGCGCCATAATAATCAAAAGGCTTATATAATCTGCCTGTATCTTTAGCAATTTCTGCCATATAATGAGCTACTACATCGGGTACATCTGTATAGAAGCTATTAGCGGATTCTTTTGCTTGGAAGTAAATGTCTGGGTTTTGAGCTGTACCCCTTGTTACAGAATGTTCTGGGTTAAGCGCACGTGCTCTGAAGGCATCAACAGCATCCATGTCTATCAGCTTAGCAAAAACTGAATAGTCGATCACTTCAACTTTTTGAACTTCATGAGAAGTTCTAAATCCATCAAAGAAATGTACAAATGGAATTCTTGTTTTAATAGATGTTAAGTGAGCAACACCACCAAGATCCATTACTTCTTGAACTGATCCAGATGCTAACATAGCAAAACCAGTTTGTCTAGTTGCCATTACATCTGAGTGATCACCATAGATTGATAATGCATGTGATGCTATAGCTCGAGCTGAAACATGAAATACACATGGTAATAGCTCACCAGCGATTTTATACATATTAGGAACCATTAATAACAAACCTTGAGATGCCGTATAAGTAGATGTTAATGCGCCACCTTGTAATGAACCATGAACTGCACCTGCTGCTCCACCTTCTGATTGAAGTTCTGTTACAGCTACTGTTTGTCCGAAAAGATTTTTTAGACCATGTGCTGACCATTCGTCAGTTAACTCAGCCATTGGTGAAGATGGTGTTATCGGATAAATTGCTGCAACATCAGTAAAAGCATAAGAGACGTGAGCAGCGGCCGTGTTGCCATCCATTGTTTTGAATTTAGCCATTTTTAACACTCCTTTTGTATCATTTATTTTAATTGTTATCGTGTATAAAGTATACATATATTCTACCTGAACTATTATAACACAAAAACGCTTATAAATGAACCTTAAAATGAATGAGTTAAGCTTTAATTTTCAATAACCATTGTCTTCAAATTCAAGGTTTGTAGTATAATAGATTATAAACAAAAATTTGCACTCTATTGGTTAATAAATCAACTGATTTCCTTTACTATAATCATAGAAATGAGGATCGTCATGGACATTTTTATTGCTCGCCAACCTATATTCGATGCACAAGAAAAGATTATTGCATATGAACTATTGTATCGACCCAATAAAAAAACTACCAATTATGAAGTGTATCCCCCTAAGGTAGATTGTACCTAACTTAGGGCGTGCATTTCAATTAACTATTAGTAGCTTTTGTATATGGTACATATAATATTGACTATTCGAATTCAATTACCTGTGCGCGGTTGGCAACCAATTGTTCTAGATATTCAAAAAATTCATCCTTTAGCTCGTCACGCCTTAAGGCAAATTCAACCGTAGCTTCTAAAAACCCTTGCTTATTGCCCACGTCATAGCGCTTACCTTTAAACTCATAAGCATATACCGCTTCTGTTTGTGCCATTCGTAGCAATGCGTCTGTCAGTTGGATTTCACCGCCTGCGCCTTCTTCTTGGTCTTCAAGAAAATCAAAAATGGATGGTTTAATGATATATCTACCAAGAATTGCAATATCTGAGGGTGCTTGATCAATTGGTGGCTTCTCTACCATATTATCAATCAGATATATCCCCTTTTTAATCTCATTACCATCTATAATACCGTATTTATTTGTTTTTTCATGGGGAACACATTGCACGCCCAAGACTGTCATCTTATATTGATCATATATTTCTATCATCTGTTGTAAGCATGGCTTCTTAGATACAATGACATCGTCACCCAATAATACTGCAAATGGTTCATTACCAATAAAAGTACGTGCTGTTAAAATGGCATGTCCCAGTCCTCTGGGCTCTTTCTGACGAATGTAATATATGTTTGCCAGTTCAGATACATCACGCGCAATTTTTAGAAGCGCCTCTTCACCCTTTTTTTCTAGAGCTAGTTCTAGTTCCACCGACTTATCAAAATGATCCTCGATGGACCGCTTATTGCGACCTGTTACAATAATGATTTCTTCTACACCAGACTTAACCGCTTCTTCAACTATATATTGAATGGTTGGCTTATCAACTATTGGCAACATCTCTTTAGGTTGTGCCTTAGTGGCAGGTAAAAACCGTGTACCAAGCCCTGCTGCTGGAATTATCGCTTTTCTAATCTTCATTATAGCTCCCCCTTATGTTTCATTATTATACTTTCTCCGAATTTCTCAATTCCCATCATTTAATATTATATCACGCTAGAAAGTTGGATGCAATTCAATCATATGTGTAATTCCAGAACAAAGCGTACCACCAGTACGCGTTTCATCCCACAGTATTTGTTTCAATATATAGGATGAATTGTTCTCATGGCAAGTTCCTATGAAGAACTTGCCTACTGAAGAACAAAGCGTACCACCAGTACGCGTTTCATCCCACAGTATTTCTTTCACTATAGGATGAATTGTTTTCATGGAAAGTTCCTATATAGAACTTTCCTATTGCAAAAAGATCCCTACCATATACACGGTAGGGATCTTTTTGCTTATTATTATAATACTGCTTTAAGTTTTGCTTCTAGTGTTGCTTTAGGAACTGCACCAACGATGGTATCTACTACTTGTCCGCCTTTGAATATCAATAAAGTTGGAATACTCATTACTCTATATTGTTGGGCTATTGCACCGTTGGCATCAACATCTAATTTGCCTATTTTAGCTTTGCCTTCATACTCTGTAGAGAGTTGCGCTACACTTGGAGCTACCATCTTACATGGTCCACACCAATCTGCATAAAAGTCTACAAGTACAGGTACCTCTGAATTAAGTACCTCTGTTTCAAAAGTACTGTCTGTGAATTTCAATGTCATAATATGACCTCCTTTACAAAATGCATTTGTATCATTATATTATGTTTTTACAATATAGTCAATAGTTATTTAGTAGTCCTAGTTTGTTATTGTATAAACTGGTACTAATGGTCACTTCTCTTTAATAATCGTGGTGCACTTATTCTAATGGCTATGGATCCAAGTGGCGCCGTTATCAGTATGGCAAGCACTGCCACCGCTAACATGGTTTCACCAGATGCCACACCCATATAAAGGGGAATCGAACCGATTGCGGCTTGAACAGTAGCCTTTGGTATATAAGCGAGTACACAAAACCATCTTTCTTTTCCATTAAGATCACTACCAATTAATGATAACTGAACGCCAATACTTCTAAATATCAACCCTATGCCTATAATTATAATCCCTTTTATCCCAGCTGCGAGTGCAACCTCAGGG
>JAQICP010000290.1 GCA_027858555.1 Vallitaleaceae bacterium | reverse complement strand
TTAAGATTTTGTTGAATTTTTTCATTAACTTTCTGCTCGTGAAACTTCTTACATTGTAAAATTGTATTCTTAACACCATTAGCATCAGAACTACCATGTGTTTTTACAACCAAACCATTAAGACCGAGTAGTGGTGCCCCACCATATTCTGAATAATCAAAATTCTTCATCATTTTCTTTAATGAGCTTTTGATCAATAATGCACCCATTTTCGCTTTAAAAGTGGATGTGATTGCTTTTTTAATCATGCCAAGTAGAGACATAGCTAAACCTTCTGTATATTTTAATATGACATTACCTACAAATCCATCACAAACAACAACATCTGCAACACCTTCCGATATTTCTCTAGCTTCAATATTACCTATGAAATTAAGTGTACTATCTTCTTTTAGTAATACATAAGTCTCTTTCACCAATGCATTCCCTTTTGAAGATTCAGCACCAACATTGACTAAACCAATCCTAGGATTCTTAGTATTTAAAAAACTTTCGTAATATATAGATCCCATTTGTGCAAATTGATGTAAAAAACTAGCTTTAGAATCCACATTAGCACCACAGTCTATCAATAACGAAAAACCAGTATCATTAGGGATCAAAGAAGCGAGTGCTGGTCTTTGTATGCCTTTTATTCTACCGACAATTAAAGTACCCCCAGCTAAAACAGCACCTGTATTACCATCACTATCAAACGCATCTGCTGCTTTTTCCTTGACTAGTCTGAGACCAACTACCATAGATGCATCTTTTTTTTGCCTTACAGCAATAACTGGAGAATCAGTATTTTCTATGATACCTGGCGCATGTACGATTGTCAGTTGGTCTTTATTATATGTATGTTTTCCTAGTTTCTCTGTGAGTAACGTTTCATCACCCGTTAGTAGGACATGTATATCAGCACTTGTATTTAACGCTAATATAACACCTTCGATAATAGCATCAGGTGCATTATCGCCACCCATTGCATCAACTGCTACTCTTACTGCACTCATATGTTGCCTCCTAAAAGTTTATACTCTTAATATACTAAATTATAACAGCAATATCAACTCTTTTATTTGACAAATTTTTATATCATGTATATGAAAGCTTATATTGTTAATATTTATTTTTATGATATAATATTAAAAACATACGTACTATGTATTCGCTAATTGAACTAAACTAAATCTGGAGGCATATAATGGTAAAGCATATTGTATTATGGAATATTATTGAAGGTTTGGATAAAGAAGAAACAATCCTGAATCTTAGAAAAAAACTAACTGCACTTGTAGGTCAGGTACCTACACTCAGAAAGTTAGAAATTGGTGCCAACTATAATGACAAACCAAGTGGACATGATGTTTGCTTATATACCGAATTTGATGACGCGGCAGGACTTGCCGCTTATATCGTTCATCCCCTACATAAGGAAGTTGGTTTGTATGTTAAACGCGTGGTTTGTGATCGTGCGGATTCTGATTACGTCATATAAGATCAATTTCCACAATTAAAAAGCGTATCCATAGGAAACTCCTACGGATACGCTTTATTTTTGCGCAGTAGGAAAGTTCTTATAAAAAAATAGAACTTTCCATGAGAACAATTTTACTACGTAAAAACGTGTACTGGAAGTACACTTTGTTCTTGATTTATTAGTCTGTAATTTCTAATACTACTTTACCTTTATATGTGCCACAAGATTTACATGCTCTGTGGGGCATAACTAACGCGCCACATTTGGTACATGTAGCTAAGTTAGGTGCTGTCAACTTCCAATTAGCTCTTCTTGCATTTCTTCTAGCTTTCGACGTTTTTCTTTTTGGTACTGCCATGTGTTACACCTCCTTAAATTTCTCATCATACAAGTTTTTTAGCCCTAACCATCTAGGGTCGATATCATTCTTTTCACATGTACATGACTTTTCGTTTAGATTTATGCCACATATCTGACATACGCCATTGCACTGTTCGTTACATAGAACTTTCATAGGAAAGTTCAGATATATCTCGTTTTGTGCAAAAGTATCAACATCCAACATGCTACCACTTACTATACCTTCAAACTCATCTTCAGCATCTTTGGTATCACCTAAGTTAATAAACTTAGAAAACTCAACATACAGTGAATAATTTAAGGGGACATTGCATCGATCGCAATTTAACTGTAACTTAGTCTTAATAGACCCCGTTACATTGACGCTATGCTCATCATTATCTTTTACCCTTAAAACAACAGCAATACCATCTACTAATTGTATCTTCTGCTTGTTGAAAGTGATATGATTTATGTCTAACTGAGCATTAATACTTTCAATTGAGTTATCTCTTGAAATAATCTCAGATAAATTAATAAGCATACTGCCACTCCGATCCAGATTCACTTGTAATCCATGTTTGTACACGTTAATACATGTTAAAATACTACATGTCATTATACATAGCAGGCAACTTTTTGTCAACTAAATTGACAAATTAATATTACTACCGCATTACTAACCATTGTAACTTTTCTTTAGCTTTTCACTAACAGCCTTATTGAAAAATTATTATGCTATGATACCTAACTAATTATGCATTAACTATTTTCATAGTATCTCTTGCTATCATTAATTCTTCGTTAGTTGGTATGATGAGTGATCGCACTGTGGCGCCTTCTGCTGAGAAATCTCTATTAATCCCACGAACATTGTTTAACTCTTCATCCACTTTCACACCTAAGTAGCCTAAGTAGCTACAGATTGATGCACGAACAACCTTATTGTTCTCGCCTAGCCCTGCCGTAAATACTACCGCATCTAAGCCATTCATAGCAGCTGCATATGAACCTATATACTTTGCAACACGATAATGAAATACATCCATAGCCATCTCAGCTTTACTGTTACCATCTGCAATTGCATTTTCTAAATCTCTAAAATCACTAGAAATCTCTGAAAGACCTAGTATACCTGATTCTTTATTTAGAATATCATTAACACCCTCAACATCTAAGCCATCTTTTTCAGCTATGAATTTAACAATGGCAGGATCGATATCACCACTTCTTGTTCCCATGATCAATCCTTCTAGTGGTGTTAACCCCATTGAAGTATCGACAGAAAAACCGCCATCAACAGCACATACTGACGCGCCATTACCTAAGTGACAAACAACTATTTTCAAATCATTGATATCTTTTTCTAAGAAATTGGCCGTTCTACGCGCTACATATTTATGAGATGTACCGTGAAAACCATATCGTCTTACTTTGTAATCTCTATAATATCTATATGGTATACCGTACATATAAGCTCTTTTAGGCATTGTTTGATGGAACGCTGTATCAAAGACCCCCACCATAGGCGTATTTGGCATAATAATTTGACATGCCTTAATACCAATTAGATTAGCAGGATTATGTAAGGGTGCTAAATCAGAACACGACTCAACTGCTTGAATTACTTCATCGTTAATCAACGTTGATTCTGAAAAGAACTCCCCACCATGTACGATTCTGTGGCCTACTGCACTTATTTCATCCATAGATTCAATAACACCATGATCTTCTGAAATCAAAGCATCTACAACGTATTGTCCTGCTTGATTGTGGTCAGCCATTTCACCTTGTATAACTAGTTTTTTATTATCAAAATTATGTTTGATTTGTGAACCTTCAATACCTATTCTTTCACAGATTCCTATTGCCATTACATTTTCATCTTCCATGTTAATCAGTTGATACTTCAATGAAGAACTACCGCAATTAATTACTAATACTTTCAATATATTTACTCCTTTGTGTTGAATTTAGGTTGTTTGCTTCTTAATCTAAAAATTGAGCTTGAACTGCTGTGATTGCTACAACACCTACGATGTCTACTGCAGTACACCCTCTAGATAAAGCATTGACAGGTTTTGCAATGCCTTGGGTAATCGGTCCATATGCTTCAGCTTTTGCTAATCTTTGAGTGATTTTATAAGCTATATTACCTGCATCTAAGTCAGGAAACACGAGTACATTCCCTTTCCCTGCTATATCATTACCTGGGGCTTTTGAAGCACCTACACTTGCTACGATAGCTGCATCTAATTGAAATTCACCATCTATTTTATATTGTGGATATTGCTCTTTTGCTAGTTTTGTAGCTTCTACTACTTTATCTACGTCTGGGTGTTTCGCACTGCCCATAGTAGAATGTGATAACATGGCAACAATTGGTTCCACGTCAGTTAAGGCTTCAAATGATTCCGCTGAACTTCCAGCAATTGATGCTAGTTCAGCTGCGT
>JAQICP010000213.1 GCA_027858555.1 Vallitaleaceae bacterium | reverse complement strand
TTGACACAAATTCCTGATTTGTTTGATTTTTTCAAAGTTAACCGCATATTGATGCTAGTAATTATGTTAGCTTTAGTTAATATTATTGCATGAACAGTATAATACGATACGATTACCTGTTCCATATTATTCGTATCATATTTCTTTAGTTAAGACGTTTTGTGTAAGCTGACGACCCAGTTATATGTTTGGAACCATTTCATATAAACCAACTTAACGTGTGCATGCATTGGCTGGAATAGGTACGTATACACATAGGTGGAACAGGCGTAAATCTACCTCTGTTTTAACATAGAAAACTGCATAAACTGAAGGTGATGATTCTTAGGAATCACCACCTATAATTTTTATTCATTAGTATTTTGTATTGATTGTATATGTGCTTTAATTATAACAAGACATCCTATGCCTCAAATGGTACGAATATCTTCTCTAACTTCCAGATCTCCTGTGCATATTCTTCTATGGTTCTGTCAGATGAGAACTTACCGGCATTAGCTGTATTCATCATAACCATCTTAGCCCATTTTGATTGATTCCTGTAAGCCATATCCACTTGCTTTTGAGCTTCAATATATGCCTCGAAATCTTTCAATATGAAATATTGATCCGCTTGACCACCTTGGTTATACAATAATGAGTCATAAATCATACGGAATAAATCAGGGTTCTCAGGTGAGTAGAAACCGTTAATCAGTTGAGTTACTACATTACGCACTACTTGATTGGTATTATAGATTACCCATGGATCATAGGAACCATCATGTTGATACTTAATAACTTCATCAGAGGTTAACCCAAAGATAAATTCATTCTCCTCGCCAGCTTCTTCTACTATCTCAATATTAGCACCATCGAGTGTACCTATGGTAACGGCACCATTTAACATGAATTTCATGTTACCTGTTCCTGACGCTTCTTTAGAAGCCGTTGATATCTGTTCACTAACATCTGCTGCAGCAAAGATAATCTCTGCATTCGATACCACATAATTCTCTATGTATACAACTTTTAATTTATTATTGATGGTACGGTCATTATTCACAACTTCTGCTACTGAGTTAATAAGCTTAATAACCAGTTTAGCCCTTTCATAACCAGGTGCGGCTTTACCACCAAATATAAATGTTCTAGGCATGATATCAAGATCAGGATTATTGCGCAATTCCGTATATAAGTGCATAACATGTAAGATATTCATAAGCTGACGTTTGTATTCATGTAGACGTTTTACTTGAATATCGAATATGGATCTTGGATCTACCTCAATACCATTATGCTTTTTGATGTATTCAGCTAATCTCACTTTGTTAGCGTATTTTATATGCATGAATTCTTTTTGCGCTTGTGAATCATCAACATATTGCTCTAATTTCTTAAGCTCCATCAAATCAGTAATCCAACCATCACCTATCTTGCGTGTGACCCATTCAGAAAGTAATGGATTAGCATGTAATAAGAACCTTCGTTGTGTAATTCCATTGGTTTTATTATTAAATTTTGCAGGATACATCTCATAGAAATCTTTCAGCTCTTCACTTTTTAATATCTCAGTATGAAGTCTAGCAACACCATTAACAGAAAAAGCACCAACGATACATAGCCACGCCATCTTCACTTGACCGTCTGCAACAACTGCCATGCGACGTAATCTCTCATTATCTTGTCCGAATTTGGCAACTATATCTAGACAAAACCGTCTATTAATCTCTTCAACGATTTGGTAGATTCTAGGTAATAAACGACTGAATAATTCAATCGGCCATTTTTCTAAAGCTTCTGACATGATTGTATGATTCGTATAGGCACAAGTCTTAGTTACAATTGCCCACGCCTCATCCCACTCTAGTCTATACTCATCCATGAGTATTCTCATAAGTTCTGGTATTGTTAAAGATGGATGTGTATCGTTAATATGAAAAACTACCTTCTCAGGTAACTGATTGATATCATCATGGGTCTGCATGTACTTTTTGGTAACCTGTTGGATAGTTGCTGATATAAAGAAATATTGTTGCTTGAGTCTTAGTTCTTTCCCCTGTACATGATTATCATTAGGGTATAATACTTCTACAATAGTTTTTGCAAGATTCTGCTCTTCAACTGCTTTATTGTAATCACCTCGATCAAAAGATTGTAGATCAAAGCTTTGTACTGCTTCAGCATCCCATATCCTAAGGGTATTGACATTGAAATTATTATAGCCAACAATTGGTAAATCATATGGAATTGCACGGATATTTTGACAATTCTCTTGGATGAAATGATCTCTACCATCGGCTTCTTTTATAACGCGAACTGAACCACCGAACTTAATATCAACACCATATTCTTCTCTTCTGACCTCAAACGGATTACCCTTTTTCAGCCATTCATCTGGTTTTTCAACTTGATAACCATCGATAATACGTTGCTCGAATATGCCATAACGATAACGAATGCCACAACCATATGCCGGGTATTCAAGTGTAGCCAAAGAATCTAAGAAACAAGCAGCCAAGCGACCTAAACCACCATTACCAAGGCCAGCATCTGCCTCTTGGTCTTCTATTACATTGAGGTCTAACCCTAGTTCATCTAATGCTTCCCTAATAACTTTATTAATACGAAGGTTAATGATATTATTACCCATAGCCCTACCCATCAAAAATTCCATTGATAAATAATAGACGGTTTTAGCATCATTCTTCTCGTAAGTATTATGTGTTGCAATCCATTCATCTGAGATGATATCTCTCACAACATAAGCCACTGCTTGAAAAAGCTGCTGCTTATCTACCTGGTCAATCGTCTTTCTAAACTGAGTTTTAATGTTTTCAAAGACAGCTTCCTTAAAGCTTTCTTTTGTGATATTCAATCTGTTCATATAGTCCTCCATTCACTTCATGACTATTCTATCTTTTATTTTAATACACTCTAACCAATCAATTAAGTCCATATCCTATTAGAATGACGCCTTAATATATCTATTATCAATTACCATCTATTCTAACTATCATTATAACATATTATGATTTTTTTTGGCAAAGAGAGCGGTTGCACCAGACTAATATACAACAGAATCATTTTCTAGTCTACCTTGAATTAATTGTAGCATACCTAGTAGAAATCTGCCAATGTAAACCGCCTAAAGTCCATGTGGATTCTCGCATTATCTTTCATATGTTTTTTGGAAAGTTATTATGAGCTTTTCTCTGGTATCGGCAAATTAACCATACACTCAGTCACTTTAGGAAAACCAAGCTTTCTACCTGCGAATCTACCATGGCAATCTGAACCACCAGTGATAATCAGTTGATATCGCTTGCAGTAGTCTACGTAGTACTGACTATTGCTCTGATCTTTTGTGTACTGGGTATAACATTCGATTCCACTAATCCCTATCTTTCTAAAATGATCCAGCTCTTTCTCTGAATATAGATCACCATCCGTATACGCAGGTGGATGTGCCAATATGGTAACGCCACCTAGTGCATTCAACTTTGGTATCAATTCCTCTGGACTTGGAAATAACTGGTCAAACTAGAATCCTTTAGTCATAAACCAATAATCAGAAAGTCCTGTAATCAAACCTCTATCTATGAAATATCCATAAGTTCGCCAGCCACCTTGATAAGGATTATATACATACCCCTTATAATCATCCACGCTAATTTGATTGTGCTTTTTGCTGAGATATGCCACTATCTCTGTATTATATGCTTCTCTAATATCAATGTTAGCTTTAAGTATAGCCTGCAACTCAGTACTAGTTTCATCGATATTATAGGTCAATATATGAAGCTCTCTGCCCTTATATGTTGAAGAAACTTCAACCCCTTTAATAAAAGTCAAATCATCCCTATTATTAGTAAGCTCATCTAAAAACGGCACACACCCCGTGGTATCATGATCACACACTGCAAAAATCTTGATATCGTTCTCGTCCACATGCCGGATAACATCCTCAGGGCTCCACTCACCATCAGAAGCATAACTATGAATATGCAAATCAACTTTTCTCATAAAAACTCCTATCAATCTAATCCATTATTATTAGCACATCATTCTTCCTTCATAAAGATTATCTCATCTATTCAATATGTATTCTCATTCCTAAAATTATCGACTTTATCCCATATCTGCATCTGTACTTTGTATCAATACTTTATATTTATACTTTGTGTTTGCGTTTGTGTGTCTGTGTTTTGTATTCTATGTTCTATGTTTTGTGTTCTATGTTTTGTGTTTTGTGTTTGCACTTTGTTCTTCACTTTGCATCATGATTTTGTATCTGTACTATGTATCTATACTTTGTGTCTTTGTCTTTGTCTTTGTTTGTGCTTTGTGCTTTGTGTTTTGTGTTTGCACTTTATCCTTCACTTTGCACCATGATTTTGTATCTGTACTATGTATCTGTACTATGTATCTATACTTTGTGTCTGTGCTTTGTGTCTGTGCTTTGTATCTGCACTTTATATCTATACTTTCCGTCTGCACTTTGCATCTGCACTTTCTGTCTATGCTGTGTATCTACCAGAAATTAGTTCTATAATCTGGGCTGCCACCGAGCAGGAGCGAGGCCAAACCCTTTTAACACGGATGTTAAAGGGTTTGCAGACTGAGATTATAGAACTAATTTCGGTAATGACCAATCTCGGTAATGACAAATCTCGGTCATGACCAATCTCATTCACAACAACCTCATCCACAACAACTCACATTTCAAAATCACACATCCATATACAAAAAAGCGGATAGCAATTAACTATCCGCTCATATTCATCTAAACTCTCTTAACTGATAAAACCAAAGTCTCACCGTTAATCAACCATTCTTTCTGATATTCACCAGCATCATCTGACCTGGTAATACTTTCTGCTAACGTATCTTCCATAATGGATAGCTTGTTCTTTTCGATTACAGCACTCAGTACTGTATTATCTGAGTATGCAATCTCTATGTGATCAACCACTTCAAAATCAGCTTCTTTTCTCATGGTCTGAACTTTAGAGATAATCTCTCTTACAAAACCTTCTTCAATCAATTCTGGCGTTAAAGTCGTATCGATAGCAACAGTGACATCTCTATCACTTTGGCTTTCATAACCTTCTTGTTTTGTAGATTCGATGAGCAGATCCTCTTCAGTGAGTTTAACTTCTTCACCACCAAAATCGAATGTAATAAATCCATTGCTTGTGAGATCAGCCATCGTCTTATTACCATCTACTTCTGAAAGTGCTTTTTTTATCTGGCCCAGGAACTTACCATACTTAGGTCCAACTGTTCGTAGTTGCGGCTTAAATAAATAAGTTGTAAAACCACTTAAATCATCTGTGAAAATAACTTCCTTCACATTAAGCTCTTCTTTAACAATGTCATTGAATAAGGCATCCACTTTGGATTCTGATTTAACAAACATTTTAGCTATGGGCTGACGATTTTTAATAGCAGCTACATTACGACAAGCTCTACCTGCAACCACAACTTTCAGGACTGTATCCATCTGACTTTCAAGGTTTGCGTCGATTAATGATTCGTCATATACCGGGTAATCACATAAGTGAATACTTTCAGGCTGCGACTGATCAACTGTAATAACCAGATTCTGATAGATATCTTCTGTCATAAATGGAATCATCGGTGCTACAAGTTTAGAAAGTGTTACAAGCGCCGTATGCAGGGTCATAAATGCATTCACTTTATCTAGTGGCATGTCTTTCTGCCAGAAACGTTCTCTGCTTCTTCTAACATACCAATTACTCATATCATCCACAAAAGACTCCATGGCTCTTGCTGATTCCGTAATTCTATAATTATCAAGGTGTGTGTCGACTGTTTTAACTAATGTATTTAATTTAGATAATAACCACTTATCCATTAGATTGAGTGTGCCGTGATCTAGTGTGTACTTAGTTGGATCAAATTGATCAATCTCCGCGTATAAGATATAGAAGGCATATGTATTCCAAAAAGTGCCTAAGAACTTCCTCTGCCCCTCTACAACCGCGTCTCCATAGAACTTATTAGGCAACCATGGCGCCGAGTTTGAATAAAAATACCAGCGGATCGGATCAGAACCATACAAATTAAGTGCGTCAAATGGATCAACCGCATTACCCTTTGATTTAGACATCTTCTGTCCATTCTCATCTTGTACGAGTCCGAGTACGATAACATTCTTGTAAGCTGGCTCATCAAACAAAAGCGTTGAAATAGCAAGTAATGAATAGAACCTACCTCTTGTCTGATCCACCGCTTCACTGATAAAGTCAGCCGGGAAATTGTCTTTGAATACTTCTACATTTTCAAATGGATAGTGCCATTGTGCAAAAGGCATAGCACCTGAATCATACCAACAGTCGATAACCGGTAGCACTCTTGTCATATGGTCATTACCACATGATTCACAAGTGATATGTACGTCATCGATGTATGGACGGTGCAATTCTATGTTGTCAGGACAGTCCTTACTCATGGACTTAAGTTCCGCTATTGAACCGATACAATGTTGATGTCCACATTCACATTCCCATACAGGAAGTGGTGTGCCCCAATAACGTTCCCTGGAAATACCCCAGTCAACCATATTTTCTAGCCAATCGCCAAAGCGCTTTTTACCGATACTCTCAGGTAACCAGTTGATTTTATTATTATTGGCAATCATATTCTCTTTAACTGCTGTGGTTTTGATAAACCATGAATCTTTGGCGTAGTATAACAATGGTTTTTCACAACGCCAACAGTGTGGATATGAATGCTCGTTTTCTGTCACTTTGAACAACTTGCCAGTTTCTTTCATATACTCAATGATAGCTGGATCTGCATCTTTCACAAAGATGTCGTCCCAAGGCGTAGTTCCTTTTATAAACTCGCCTTTTTGTGTCACTAACTGAACAAATGGTAAGTCATACGCCCGACCAACACGATTATCATCTTCACCAAACGCTGGTGCGATATGGACAATACCCGTGCCATCTGATAAGGTAACAAAATCGGCGCAAGTAATATAGAAGCCTTTTTTAGTCACTTCTGCAAAATCAAATAACGGTTCGTATTCTTTATATTCCAAGTCTTTTCCTGTATATGTTTCTACTATTTCAGCATCTTCACCTACTACCGATGAAACAAGCGCTTCTGCTAAAATGTAGTATTCATCATCTTTTTTAACCTTCACATAGGCCTGTTTTGCATTAACTGCAAGGGCCACATTAGATGGTAATGTCCATGGCGTCGTTGTCCATGCCAAAAAGTATGTGTTCTCTGATTCCAAGACTTTAAACCTTGCAATAACAGAACTTTCTTTAAGGTCTTTATAACCTTGCGCTACTTCATGTGATGATAGTGACGTACCACATCTAGCACAATAAGGTACGATTTTATGGCCTTCATATAGATAATCTTTTTTCCAGATTTCTTTGAGTGACCACCAGATAGATTCAATATAGTCATTATGATAAGTCACATAAGGATTCTCCATATCAGCCCAAAAACCAACGGTTGCTGAAAAGTCTTCCCACATACCCTTATATTGCCATACTGATTCTTTACATGCTTTTATAAATGGCTCTAAACCATAAGCCTCTATCGATTCTTTGCCATCAAGACCTAATTTTTTTTCAATCTCTATCTCAACGGGAAGACCATGGGTATCCCAGCCTGCTTTACGAAGCACTTTATTGCCCTTCATGGTTCTATAACGAGGTATCATATCTTTGATAACGCGGGTTAACACATGACCAATATGAGGTTTCCCATTGGCTGTTGGTGGACCATCATAAAATGTATATGTTGGTAAGCCTTTTTTCTCCTCAATACTTTTCTCGAATATATTATGCTCGTTCCAAAAATCAAGCACTTTTTTCTCGCGTTCTACAAAATTCAACTGTGTCGATACTTTCTTATACACGTTGTAACCTCCTAAATATTTATGTCTCATTCTTAACTATAGCATTTCAATGCCTTATTATAACGATTTTCCTTGCCTTTGTAAAGGTATTATCTGTTTATAAGGTTGATATAAAAGCAGTTTTACCATAACCGCATGCAAGGGTATTGATTATGCCGATTCGTTGGTGCATCCGTGCACCAAATGATCGGAACTCGCATCCGTGCTCGTTTGCATTACCAATACACTTGCATGCTAGTCATAATTATAGTATGCGCTAATTTAGAAACACACCTATTAGTAGTCACCTACGCACTCTCTTCAACGGAGAATCGGAGCTATATAGTCATTACGCAAAAAAGCCAGCTAAGAATCGCCAGCTTTCGTCATTCATATAATGGTTTATCTACTTCTTAACGATAGGTCGTAACTTTATAGCATCCGCATAGGGCAATGGTTTTGAGAAATAAAAGCCTTGCATCAGATCACAATCCTCTTCTGCCAAGAAATCCAATTGTTCCTGAGTCTCAACACCTTCAGCCACCACGTTCATATCACAAGCATGGGCCAGTGCTATAACCGATTTAATGATTTCTGTGTTCTGCTTTTCATTATTCTTGTCTAAAAATGTCTTGTCAATCTTAAGTGTGTCAATGGGCAATACCGTCAAATAATTAAGGGATGAATAGCCTGTCCCAAAATCATCTAGAGATACTTTAATACCAAGGGTCTTTAATTCCGTGAGAATAGTTATGGCATAATTGATATCATATAAAGCTGTTGTCTCTGTAATCTCGACTTCAAGATGTCTTGGATCAATACCACTACTCTTAATAATGTTAGTGAAAAATTCTATTAGCCGAATATCTTTCAACTGTTTTGCTGATAAGTTAATTGATATTGTTAATTCTGCGTGGCCTTCTATATGCCATTTGCGAAGTTGATTTACCGCTTCTGCAATTACCCACTCACCGATAGGTATGATCAGGCCAGTCTCTTCCGCTAAAGGAATGAATTCCAGTGGCATAATCAGGCCTTTTTCTTTATGGTTCCACCTTAGCAGCGCTTCGTAGCCAACAATGGTTTTTGATATGATATCTACTTTAGGCTGATAATATAATTCCAGTTCTTTACCTGCAACAGCACGTCTCAAATCTCTTTCCATCATAAGACGTTCGTTTAGGTTTTCATTCATTTCATAAGAGAATATCTCGTACCCATTTTTACCTTTTTGCTTAATATGGTTAAGTGCAGTGTCGGCATGTTTGAGTAATAGGTCCATGCAATCGCCATCAATAGGATAGAGCGCAACACCAATACTAAGTGTAATTGTAAAGCCTAATCCTTCAATATCAAAAGGCTTTTGAAATTCTTTAAGTAGTTCCCTCAGATAAACTTCTATCTCTTCTATTGTCTCAATATCCCTAGTTATAATAATGAATTCATCGCCACCAAATTTGTATAGGTCTTGTTTTAAACCAATATGTTTATTTAAGATCTCAGTCACGTTCTTAATGACTATATCGCCTTGCCTATAGCCAAGAGAATCATTGATTGCTTTAAGATTATCAATATCAATGAACATGAGACTGAAACTTTTTATAAGCTTGTTATTAATCACCTCAGACAATTCTTTTTCAAATAATTGTCTATTTGGTAATTTAGTTAATGGGTCATAATAAGCAAGCTGAATCACTTGCTCCTCCGCAATTTTTTCTTTATTGATATTACTAATGGACCCTGCTACCCTAAGCGCTTTTCCATGCTCATCATATAATGCACGACCTCTGATACTAATCCAAACGGACTTATCTTTAACTAATCGCATCTTAAACTGAACATCTATTTCGTCTGTTATGCCATTTATATGACTCATGATACTATTTTGAACTAATTCTCTATAATCTAGCGCTATTAATTTTATAAGCATATCTATCGTAATTCTTTTTTTCTTCCCATCAATGCCAATAATTCGTTGGCCTTTGGTAGAAATATACAGATCATCTTTTGAAAACTCATAATCCCACAGCCCAACTTCAGCACCTTCTGAGGCTAACCGATATCTTTCCCGTGTTTCTCGGAGGGCTTCTTTTTGGGCTTCTATCTCTTGGTATTTTTTACTAAGTGCCTCTACGCTGATTAGCAGTATTTGATTTGTTTTTTCAAGTTGGGTTTAGCTTTTTTGTAAATGGTTGTA
>JAQICP010000207.1 GCA_027858555.1 Vallitaleaceae bacterium | reverse complement strand
GAAATAGGGGGATACTAAAGGTATGTGTCTGAGAACTGGGGGCTTGCTCTACTAAAAAACCCTAGCAAATATGATGAGTATGAGCTATAATCAAATGAACGAAATGGTTAGTTTGTCTTAATAAGAAGATAGTCTAAGTGTTTCTAGACATATAAGAGAAAGCATGGTGGCATAAGCCAGCGTTATTGTGAACTAAAAGAACATAATGAACTTAACTGGTCTAAAGATTGACGGACACGAGACCTATCTGTATGATATAGAAGACTGAAAAAGAAGTTTTCACAAGACTGGCTCTGGATTGTTACGATTTTAACAATGCTAATTTTTTCATAAAGCAAGTTTCCACGCCTATAAAACATACAATTAAACAACTTATCAAATACTGAATATCAGGCTAATCATCAATAAGCCTATACTATAAGAACGACCTCACGGAGGCAATATGAAACCAAATGCAATATATAGAAGTGTAGTCATTTTACTCGTGATGATTTTTTCTATATCTGGATGCAAGACACACCCAGAAGAGATCACATTTTCTAGAACCAGTTTTGTTCTAGGTACTGTAGTTGATGTCAATCTATTTGACCATGGCTCAGATGAATTACTTGATACTATGGAAGCAAGGCTGCAAGAAATAGAAAACACAATGTCTGTTAATGTTCCAAGTAGTGAAGTTAATCTTATTAATGATAATGCTGGGATCAAATCAGTTCAAGTATCGGATGATACGTATAATGTTATCAAGAAGAGCATTGAATATAGTGTCCTATCACATGGTGCATTTGACGTGACATTTGGACCGATTGTTAATCTGTGGCAGATTGGTACAGATCAAGCAGCAGTACCAGATGATCAATCATTAGCTGAGGCACTAGCATTAGTGGATTATAACAATATTGAATTATTAGATGATAACTATGTGTATCTTACTGAACAAGATATGCGTATTGACCTTGGTGGTATAGCAAAAGGCTTTGCAGCAGATGAAATTATAGAGATTGCAAAAAAGGCTGGTGTTGAATCTGCTTTAGTTAATCTAGGCGGTAATGTTAAGACTTTGGGGCTGAAGGTTGATGGGAAACCCTTTAATGTCGGTATACAAAATCCTTTCGATATGCGTAATGCCTATCTAGGCATTGTATCTGTATCGGATCAAACGGTGGTAACAAGCGGCGATTATGAACGTTATTTTACAGAAGATGGTGTAAGGTATCATCATATATTTGATTATAGAACGGGTTATCCGGTTGTCAATGGCCTAGGGTCGGTTACACTCATAAGTAGTGAAGCTATAGATGCTGATGCACTTTCAACGGCGTTGTATGTACTAGGTGCAGATGAAGGCACCCGGTTGATTGAGACATTAGATGGTATTGAGTGCCTGTATGTGACTTATGATAATGAGATATATGTATCTAGTGGTCTGAAATCAAACTTTACAATAACTGACAGAACCTTTAGCGTAGTGAATTAAATGTTAAAACATTCTAACATAGATAATAAGAATTACATGTAAAATCACAAAAGGAGATGCAAAATGAATACTGTTAAGGATAATAAAAAGAATATTGTTGTACTAGGTGCAGGTTATGGTGGTATACTTACTGCCAAAAAATTAGCAAGAAAATTTAAAAAAAATGAAGATATCACCATTACTTTAATTGACAAAAATAGTTATCATACCATGTTAACTGAATTACACGAGGTAGCAGCAGGTAGGGTACCAGAAGATGCTATACGTATCAATTTAGATAAAGTATTTGCGGGTAGAAAAGTTAATATCGTATTAGATGAAGTTTTAAACATTGATTTTGATGAGAAAGTTCTGAAGGGTAAAGTAGCAGAGTACGAGTACGATTACTTAGTACTTGGCACTGGATCAAAACCGACATTTTATGGTTGCGTTGGCGCAGCAAAACATTCATTAACATTATGGTCATATGAAGATGCTATTAGAATTAAGAGCCATATATGGGAAATGATGGGTAAAGCAAGTGTAGAGACTGATCCAGTTAAACGTGCAAGCTACCTGACATTTATCGTTATTGGCTGTGGTTTCACAGGTATCGAGATGATCGGTGAGTTAGCTGAATGGCGTAAGAGTCTTTGCCATACATTCAATATTGATGAAGAAGAAGTGAAATTATATGTGGTTGATATGTTACCAAAGGTACTACCTATGTTTAAAGATAAGTTGATCTTAAAAACTGAAAAACGCCTTGCTAAGATGGGTGTTGAGATACTGACTAGTACCAATATCACTGAAGTTAGAAAAGATGCAGTATGCATCGAAGGTAGAGAGTGTATTCAAACACATACAAGTATATGGGCTGCTGGTGTTGAAGGCAGTGATATTATGGAAACACTTGATGTTGAGAAAAAAGGACGTAACCGCGTTCAAACCGATTCAAAACTTAGATTAACTCAGCATGATAACGTTTTTGCAGTTGGCGATAATATTTTCTTTATTCCTGAAGGCGAAGACAGACCATTACCACAAATGGTAGAAATTGCAGAGCATTCTTCAGCACTTGTA
>JAQICP010000193.1 GCA_027858555.1 Vallitaleaceae bacterium | reverse complement strand
CATTTTTTTTAGCCTGTCGAAACTGAGACATTGTGCGAAATGCATCTACGGTAATCATGTATGCTTCCCTTAAAGAATGTAGTTTTCTATTTGATTCAATGCTCATATTATCTAACTCCTATAATCTCTTTCAGATCTATTTCTACGTTTCTAAGTCTGTTACAATTTTTATAACCCAGTCACATAGTTGTTCGGAGGCTTCATTTGCAACCGCTACCACATTGGCATGGGAGTGTTTCTGAGTTTGAATGCCTGTTGCCATGTTGGTGATACACGATATGCCAAGGACCTTAAGGCCAAGATAATTAGCCACAATCGTCTCTGGTACAGTTGACATCCCTATGGCGTCTGCTCCCATAGTGCCGTAAGCTCTTATTTCTGCTGCAGTCTCATAATACGGTCCCATGAAACCTGCATAAACACCTTCTTGATACTCGGTACCGAGGGCTTTTGCAGCGATTTTCGCCTTCTCTATAAGCGTTTTATCATATGGTTCTGACATATCTGGAAATCTAGGTCCAAACCGATTATCATTTTTCCCAATCAGAGGGTTATCACCCATCAAGTTAATGAAATCACTGATAATCATTAACTCCCCTGGTTTAAACCCTTTATTGATACCACCACATGCATTGGTTACGATCATTGTTTCGATTTCTAATTGTTGCATCACATATACTGGATAAGTAACTTCTTTCATAGTATAGCCTTCATAATAGTGAAATCTGCCCTGCATAGCCAGTACTTCCACGCCATTGATTTTACCAAAAACTAGTCTACCTTCATGGCCTTCCACTGTTGACTCTGGAAAATTCGGATTATCCCGGTAATATATATTGGCACATTCTGTCATACTATCCACAAAAGAGCCCAGTCCAGAGCCTAAAATAATGCAGATTTTGGGATTTCTATCCACCCTGTTTTGTATATAGGATACCGTTTCACTTACTTGATTAAACATGCTTATCTCCCTCCATTACCTTTTGATAATTGTGCCCCCACCCAGTACATAATCACCATCATATAACACCAGCGCTTGCCCTGGGGTTGCCGCTCTAACTTTTTCGTGAAATGTACATTTAATCAGATCCTCAGATACCATCTCTATCTCACAAGACACTGGCTGCTGATTATATCTGATCTTACCATCAACTACCATTTTGCCATCTAATGATTCAATGCTCATAAAATTAACCTGGTCAGCATATACTACTTTTGTAAAAGTATCTTCATTAGTTCCAATCACGACTTCCTTAGTTTCTGGTCGTATTTCTACGACAAATCCTGGTCTGCCAAGCGACAAGCCAAGACCTTTTCGTTGACCAACTGTATAATGAATAATGCCTTTGTGGGTACCAATGACTTTGCCTGACATATCCACAAAGTTACCTGTCTCAATCTTCTCACCTGTATAGTCTTCTATAAAACGCCCATAATCATCATCTTCCACAAAACAGATTTCTTGACTATCTGGCTTACCCGCAATACGAACATTAATGGTTTCTGCCATCGTTCTTATATCATCTTTGTTATATGCACCAACTGGCATAAGTGTTTTTGAAAGTTGTTCTTGTGTCAGATTGTATAACGCATAGGTTTGATCTTTTTTTGAAGTGACGGACTTTTTAAGGGCATAACGACCATTGTCTAATTGCTCAATTCTAGCATAATGACCAGTGGCTATGTAATCTGCACCTATCTCCAACGACCGGTCTAAGAGGGACTCCCATTTCACATATCGATTACATGCAATACATGGATTCGGTGTTTTCCCACTTAAATATTCATCAACAAAATATTGTATGACCTTCTCATCAAATTCAGTTTTGAAATTCATGACATAGTAAGGAATCTCAAGGACATTAGCTACACGTCTTGCGTCATCAACAGCACTAAGACCGCAACAGCCACCATTTTCTTCGTGAATGTCTCGGTCTTCATCTTGCCATATCTGCATGGTCACACCAATAACATCGTAACCCTGTTCTTTTAATAAAAGGGCAGCGACAGAAGAATCCACGCCACCCGACATACCTACAACTACTTTTTTATTCATGTATTGCCTCACTTCATTTTTACCTTATTTAATAAATGGCTCCTGATTAATAGCCACCTTAGCTTCAATAACATCAATAGTCATATAAAAATAATAGCTTTCCAAAACAAATTGTAACCTTTATCGCTATTATCTTTGTTGCTATTACTTATGTGCTTAATAAAGGTTTTTCAGCCTGTATTAGAATTCCTCTTCTTCTTCACCATCATGAACATCTGCTTTTGGAGGTTCTAAGCCTTCTATGATCATATCGTTCTTCTGGGCATAATCCCATAGAGCTGCATGAAGTGCTTCTTCCGCCAAAAGCGAACAATGTACTTTAGCTTTAGGCAGTCCGTCTAACGCTTCCATTACTGCAGCATTAGTAACATGTAACGCTTCCTGAATTGTTTTACCCATGACAAGCTCTGTAGCCATACTACTAGTAGCAACTGCTGCGCCACATCCGAAAGTCTTGAATTTTACGTCCTGAACGATATCATTCTCTACCTTTAGATAGATACGCATAATATCACCACATTTAGCGTTACCAACTGTGCCGACACCATCTGCATTTTCAATTTCGCCCATATTTCTTGGGTTTGAAAAATGATCCATAACTTTTTCACTATACATATCTACACCTCATTGTTTTTCTTATAATCTTCATATAATGGTGACATTTCTCTAAGTCTTGCAACAATCTTAATTAGTGCTTCGACAAATTGATCTATTTGTTCTTTTGTGTTAGATTCGCCTAGTGTTAATCTAAGTGAACCATGTGCTGATTCATGTTTGAGTCCAATTGCCAAGAGTACATGGGAAGGGTCAAGAGAACCAGACGTACATGCAGAGCCACTAGAAGCACAAAATCCTTGCATATCTAACATAATTAGCATTGATTCGCCTTCAATAAAATCAAAGCTTATATTCGCATTATTGGGCAAGCGATTAGTAGGATGTCCATTCAACTGAGCAAATGGCACTTTTTCTAATACCTGTTCAATAAGATAATCTCTAAGTATTAATTGTCGCGCACTTTCAGTTTCCATAAACTTGGTAGCCCTTTCAATTGCAGCTCCAAAACCAACAATACCAGGTACGTTTTCAGTACCACCACGTCTTTTACGCTCTTGTCCACCGCCGTGAATGAATGCCTTTAATTTGACACCCTTCTTGATATATAAAGCGCCTGGTCCTTTTGGACCATATAATTTATGGGCACTGATTGATAACAAATCAATGTGATTATCTATGACATCAATTGGGACATGTCCCACTGCTTGCACAGCATCTGTATGAAATAGCACACCCGCTTCTTTTGCAATTATGCCAATTTCTTTAATCGGTTGGATTGTACCAATTTCATTATTCGCATACATAATTGTTATTAGTATTGTATTATCTTTTATCGCATTTTTCAGAGCATCTATACTAACTACACCATCGCTATCGACAGGCAGATATGTTACTTCAAAGCCATTTTTTTCAAGGTATTCACAGGTATGCAATACTGCATGATGTTCAATTGACGATGTAATGATATGATTGCCTTTATTCTTATAACTCTCAGCCACACCAAGAATCGCCCAGTTGTCCGCTTCAGTACCACCGCTTGTAAATAATATCTCTTTTTCATCAGCACCTATAGCTGTTGCAACTTGCTCTCTTGCTACATCTAGAACTGTTTTGTTGCCTTGTGCAAACTTGTATATACTGGATGGATTACCATATAACTCTGTGAAATATGGTAACATTTTTGCTAACACATCAGGATGTGTTGGTGTCGTTGCTGCATAATCAAAATATATATTAGCCAATATGTGCCTCCTGGGTTAGATGATCAATTTCAAATTGCTCATCCACTAGATCTTTTAATGTTATATTGTTAACGACTTCATTGATGCTGTCGCTAATTTTCTTCCAAACAAACTTAGTTGCACACGAATCTGAGTCTTCACACACATTATCTTTGTTATTGGTAACACAATCCACTGGATTCAAGTCACCTTCAAGGGCCCTTAGTATTTCTCCAAGACTAATCTTATCAGAAGCCCTAGATAAACTATAGCCACCGCGTGCACCTCTTGAACTCGTAACCAACTTCGCCTTTTTTAGTAGCGCTATCAGTTGTTCTAGATAGTTCTCAGATATATGTTGTCTCTCAGCAATCGACTTAATAGATACCTTTTCTTCAGTAGAAAACATGCCTATATCAATCATTGCTCTAAGTCCATATCGTCCTTTTGTAGACAGTTTCATCATACACCTCTTAATTCCAACTCATTTACTAGGATATAACTATCATAGCTTAACATTTTTTATTTTTGATGTCAATAGTTTTGAGAGATGTTTTTAACATATACCCATTATATTATTATTTATACTTTTTTAACGCTCTATACGCATTATCAAAGTCGTATTTTTTCATATACATATCTACCTCGCTCCAAATAATATCATTCATAGAAATTTTACTCTTGATTTGTTCATATACTATAAAGGCATCTAGGTCGGCCTTCAACAGTAATTCCTCTAGCTGATTAATCATTTCTTCAACTTCTTTGGTATGTTGCTCTAGCTCTTTATTCATTTCTTTCTCTTCTTGATCCTCAGTAATTTCATTTAGGATGCATTTTATAACTTCAAGGGTGTGTTCAAAATCACTTTCGAATTCCCATAAATACGGTCCAATATCTACCTCTATGCCTAAACTCATAGCGTCAATTAGCATCTTTGAAGATTGGAATAATTTTAAGCCACCTATATTACCAGAACACCCATTTATTTTATGAACTAATTTATGAGCTTCATCATATGCCTTGTTTTTAATCAGTAGGCTAATCTTTTCCCTGTCATCAAGGATATCACGGTAGTATTTCTCTAACACTTCATAATAGAGTTTTTTATTGTTACCGATTTGTTTCAAGCCTTGTTTAATATCTAAATAGTTGTTCACATCGCAATCTTCTACCCGCTGTTCAATCGTCTTCTTAGTATCTACGTGGCTAGTATATGTTACATCACCATGAACTTGCAATTTGATTTCTTCAAATAATTTACTTGGATCTACTGGTTTAGTCACATAACCTGTCATGCCAACTTCCACACACTTTTGCTTATCATTGGCAAAGGAAGCTGCAGTCATTGCAATGATTGGTACATCTTTATTAAATTCTCTTATCTTTCTTGCTGCTTCATAACCATCCATAACTGGCATATGAATATCCATCAAAACAATGGCTATATCAGCCTTTCTTCTCATACTATCGACTGCTTCTGCACCATTATTGGCCAGAATCACATCATAGCCCCATTGTTCTAGAATCTCCCGTTCAATTATTTGATTCACCTCGTTATCTTCTACTAATAAAACCTTGTAATGCTCACCATTTGATACTATTAGTCTTGTGTCATCGTCATTCGTATAGTCAACAACAATTTCGGCTGAAAAGCATTGGATAATACTATCAAAAAGAATGGATGAAATAATAGGTTTCATAATGGTATGCTTGACACCCAGTGACTCAGCAAACTCATATTGAGACTCAACCATCTGTTTGGCTAAAAGAATAACTTCAACCTCTTTACCAATGGTTTTTGCGTATTCAACAATTTCAAGACCTTCTTGTCCATTCATGTTGTTTTCTACAATGATCAAATTAATGGCTTCGTCGGTTAGCAGCTTACACGCCACCTCCAAATTATCAACTAATAACCTGTCAATATGAAAAGAAGTTAAATAATCACCCACTATTTTCCTGGTATATTGATCCACATCAATGACCAAGGCTTTAATATTCTCCAAACCAGATGCTCTATGGAAATATGTGTTTTCTGTAACAATTTGAAGTTTCAAAGGAATTATGAATTTGAATGTTGTACCAACATCTTTTATACTGGTTACGTCTATCGTACCATTTAGCATTGTCACAAGATTCTTACTGATGCTAAGACCTAAACCTGTACCACCATATTTTCTTGTTATGGACGAATCCAGCTGATGAAAGGGTACAAATAAATGCTTCATCTGATTGTCAGTAATACCTATGCCTGTATCGGAAACTGTAAACTGCAACATGCATAACTCATCAGACATAGAAACCACACTGACTTCTACGTATACTTCACCTTGATGGGTGAATTTGATAGCATTATTAATTAAGTTGATTAAGATTTGCTCGATACGGGTTGGGTCGCCAATTACCTTATCTTCTATATCGACAGCCTTCTTAACGTGAAATGCTATATCCTTTTCAGTTGCCCGATGCATAAATAAAGCACGCGTTTTATTAAGTAATTCATCTAGACTAAAAGGCACTTCTTCTATGGAAACTTCTCCTGCTTCGATTTTCGAGAAATCCAAAATATCATTGATAATATTTAGAAGGTTATAAGATGCATCTTTTAGATTTTTTATATATTTTTTTTGAATCCCTGAGGTAGTCGTGTTTTCTAGTAAATAAGCTAATCCAGATATTGCATTAAGCGGCGTTCTTATTTCATGGGACATATGTGCTAAGAATGTACTTTTAGCTTCATTAGCATGTTCTGCTTCTTTTTTCGTAACAACCAGTTGAGCTCCCACTTTTTTTCTACGTGCAATTTCCCTTTTTAAGGTATAGTTCCAATTCAATATGAAACCAATCACCACGAATGCAATTACGATACCTAAAATAATATTCTTAATTATGCTTGTATAATCGGGTGCTAGTTCTATTCCTAACCATTTGTTTTGAATTAGAACTTTTTCTTCCTCAGTCAGGTGTGCCAATGTATCATTAATGATATCTACAAGAACTTGATTATCATTGGTGACTGCCATTGCAAGATATGTGGTTCCTTTGTCATATACATCATCAATTTTAATACTACTTAATCCCAGTTGCTTAATTCGGTATCTAGAGGTCGCATAGTTACCCACAGCAACATCAATATCATTGTAAGATAATGCTATTAGAAGTTCATCTAAACTCTCGTAGGTAACGGGAATGGTATCTGTTTCACCAATGAGAAAGCTATAATGAGAACTATTTCTTTGAACACCTACAGTATAATCTTCTAAATCCTCAAATGAATGGGTAATGGAATCATCTCTAGATAACAATACACGTTGATAAGTTAAGTAACTATCCGAAAATGAAAACAATTCCTGTCTTTGGTCTGTAATACCGATACAAGGTAACAAATCTATATCGCCTGCTAGTGCCATGTCATAAGCATCTGCCCATGTCACATCCTCAACAATTCGAAAGGTTAGCCCAGTTTTAATCTCTATCAATTTTAAGTAATCCGAAGCTATGCCTTTATATATACCGTCTGAGTCGATAAACTCAAAAGGTGCAAATTCTGGATCGATACCGGTTACAATGACAGGATTTTCATCAATATATGCTAATTCTTCATCAGTTAGATAAGTATCATCTGCAAACACAGCCAAATTCATACCCACCATAAGGATACATATCACTAATAGAATGGATTTTCCAAGATAACCTTTCATCAAATATGCACCGCCTTAGTTTCTAATTATAAGTTTTATGAATTTCATTAAATTCATTTTCAAGGTATTTAAAAGCATCTACGATAACAGGATCAAAATGACTGCCACTTGACTCTAAAATAATATTTTTTGATTCCTCATGGGTAAACGCTTCCTTATACACCCTTTTACTTACTAGGGCATCGTATACGTCTGCAATAGCCATTATTCTGCCTGCAAGTGGTATATCTTGACCTGATATGCCATAAGGATAGCCAGTACCATCAAAACGCTCGTGATGAGAACCCGCAATCTCTTTTGCCACATTAAGAAAATTAGTATCACCTAAACTTTCATCAATACTAGAAAAAGCCTTGATAGCGTATGTGGTATGCTTTTTCATAATCTCGAATTCCTCATAAGTTAACTTACCAGGTTTTAGTAATATTTTATCAGGAATACCCACTTTACCAATGTCATGTAATGGCGCTGTTCTATAGATATTCTCTATTCTATCTTTGGTCATCATATCATGATATGGACCATGCTCTGATAAATAACTGCATATCTCCTTCGTATATAATTGGGTCCTCTTTATATGCTGACCACTTTCAATGTCTCTAACCTCAAGAAGTGACATCATAGATTGGACTGTAATATCACGAGTTAAAAGAATCTCTCTTGTTCTTTGCCCAACTTTATTTTCTAATATTTCATTTTGTCGATTTAAAAACACTTTGGCCAATCTTAGATTGATATGAGTATCCACTCTAGCCTTAAGTATTGCTTTAGTAATAGGTTTTCTAATATAATCAACCGCACCAAGTTCCAGCCCTTTTGCTTCTTCTTCGATTT
Source organism: Vallitaleaceae bacterium (assembly GCA_027858555.1). Lineage (GTDB taxonomy): Bacteria > Bacillota > Clostridia > Lachnospirales > Vallitaleaceae > JAQICP01. The sequence goes on along the minus strand of JAQICP010000193.1, from coordinate 1,686 downwards.
CATCTTTAACTGTCAGATAGATAACTGGGATATCTTTTGTCTTGGCATCTGATTTTAAAATTTTAATGACTTCATAACCGTCCATTTTAGGCATCTCTATATCCAACAACACCAAATCAATATTAGGATTGGACTGAATAATCTCAATGGCTTCTTGGCCATTCAATGCAAAATGCATATGATAATCTTCAAGTATGCTAGATACAAGGTGAATAATCATAGGTGAATCATCAACTACTAATATGCTTGTTCTCATTCTTCAATCTCCTTTAGGGCATCTTCGATGATCATGTTCCTGATAATTGCCTGATGAATATAGTAGGGATAGGTTGAATCTTGTATTTCAGCCCATTCTTCACTAGGGGTGTTAATACTGGGCATTTCAAATCCTTCTATAAAAGCATAAAACTCTGGATACTGTTTAAAAAAATCAGAGTTTTCCATATCTTTTCTAACTGGCACTCTAAATGGATAATAGGCATCGTATTTCGGTATATACTCACCTTCCATAATTTTATCCAAATTTTCAATTTCAATCATATACCTGATAAAATCAATTGCTTCATCTTTGTAAGGTGAGTCTTTGGATATGGACAGCATTAATGGTCCCACTTCTGAATACATATTCAGTTGTGATAGTGGTATAACACCTACTTCAAATGGGTTACCACGTTTCCATATGTCAGAAATACCCCATGGTCCTTGAATTTCAAAAGCTACCCTACTAGTTCCAAAAGCTTCCATAACTTCAACACCCGTATCCTCTTGCCAACCCTCTTGTGCATAAATGCCTAGTTTATTAATGTAGAATTCCAATGCCTCTATAGACTGCTCAGAGTTAATGCTGATGCTCTCCTGCCCAGTATCAGAATCAACAGTCACTAATGAACCACCAAAAGAATATATGAATTGACTGACCATCCAAGTTAAATCATGATGTTTGGCTCCTACCAATCCAATGCCCGCGGCATGTGTCTTTTCTTCAACAGCCATACACCCATCTAGTAGATCATCCATAGATGCCCACCCTTCAGGGTCGACACTTGCTCTAGTGACTAGATTCTTATTATAAATCAACGCCATAGAATGTCCTATCCAAGGTATGCCTAATAAATCATCCTTTTCCATAGCCAATTGGATGATGCTATCATAGTAATATTGTTTTTCATTTTCAAATGCATCTGTTAAGGGAAAAAGGTCTATAGAAAGTTGTAAGTCCTGTATATATCGATAAGGCATAACATATATATCAACATAATCCTCATCTAAAGCTACTGTGTAAGCTTCACGGTCCTCATCCCCACCAATCAACGTAACATGCACATCGTCATGAACATCATTATATGCATCGACTAACAATTGAACGGCCTCTCCTCTACCTGAATGTTCCTCCCAGGTGATTCTAAAATGAAGTTCAATTACATCGTTTTTATGGCACCCTGATAAGCAAACGAATAAAATCGAAGTACCTATAAATAGAATTATAGCTATTACAAATGTTATCTTCCAAATCACCTTAATCATATTAATCTCCTATCCCCTACCAATATTATATCACTAGTATGAATATAATCAATTATTTTGACCTATAACTAAACTAATCAGTTGCTAAAAAATACTAATGATCACAACATAAAAAGCGTATGGCTATTGAATTTTGATATCAATGACCACACACTTTTACTT
>JAQICP010000097.1 GCA_027858555.1 Vallitaleaceae bacterium | reverse complement strand
GAAATATGTTGAATAGATATCATCAGGTAAAGCGAAGGAAGAAAAAAAGGAATAATAATTAACATTAAACATGACACGTAGTTGTCAGGTTATCCCGGGTATAATGAGTTAGTAAAGATTAATTATATGGAAGGAGAACGAATATGAGTGAAATTATAATGTGCCAAAGTTTCGGCATGCCTATGGGGGACACTAAAGAACATTTTGGTAAAAATGCCGATGGTAGCTTAAGTGAAGATAATTGCAAGTATTGCTATGAGAACGGAGCCTTTTCATCTGAAGAGACCATGGACAGCATGATAGAGATCTGCGTACCTCACGTGGTTGAAGCAGACAAGACCATGTCAGAGAATCAGGCAAGGGTTATGATGAAGCAGTTTTTCCCAAGCCTAAAACGTTGGCAAGCCTAGGTATAGCAGATATGAATTAGACTATGACAAATGAGCACTATGAGGACTCTTGGATTATGAGAGGACGAGATGGTGCTTTTTTTTATCCTGTATGGAAAGAGCACTGTGGGATAAAACGCGTACTGGAGCTACGATTTGTTCTTCAATAAGTACATGATTGTATTGCGAATATCCCTAAAAATTGTTATACTCTAAAGCAGTAGATACATTTACACGGAGGTAATGATGGAAACAGTTGTAGTATACAAATCTAAGACAGGGTTCACTAATAAATACGCAAATTGGTTATCAGAAGCACTTAATTGCGACTTAGTGGAGGTATCTAAAGCAGAAATCAATCGTATCGCACATTATGACACTGTCATATATGGTGGCGGTTTATATATGGTGGGCATCAATGGTATTAATTTTCTCAGAAGCAACATGGATAAGTTGAAGGCAAGTAATATTATTGTATTTGCCACAGGCGCTACACCAGATAGGGAAGAAGTCATAGAGGACGTTGTGAATGCTAATTTCACAGTAGAACAAAAAAAGCAGATTAAAACATTTTACTTGCGTGGCGGATTTAATTTTGATGAAATGAGGGTAGGAGACAAGATACTGATCTCATTACTGAAGGTCAAAATCAAAATGAAAAAGAACCCATCAGCTGATGAGCGAGGGATAGTAGCGGCGATTACCCATCCAGTTGACTTTACTAAAAAGAGTAATATAGAGAAGATTGTAGGGTATGTTAATAGTCTCGATACAACTGATAACATTGAAATCAAGTAATGTTACTTACAGTGCGACAGGTGTAACTGTATAATAGATGTGAGGTTAAACCTTGCAGAAAGAAGTGAATAATAAAATGGATGAAAGAGACCGATTAAAAGAAGAGCCATTTGGCTATGAATTTACAAAATCAGGCAAGACACTGATTACCTATCAGAATCGTCAGATTATGATTCTAAGTGAAAAGCAAACCAAAAAATTCATGAGTCAGATACTGACTGCAGATACATTTGGTATTCAACTAGCCCTTGCTAAGGTGACAAAAAACTTCAAGCGCGGCAATGAAAAGCAACATGGTAAAAAGCAGTACGGTAAAAAGTAGTGTTGTAAAACACAAGACGTAAGACGGTAAAGCATAAGACAGAAAACACAAGGCGGTAAAATCTAAGGCGGTAAAAGTAAGACGTAAGACAGTAAAGTATAAGCCGTAAAACATAAGGCAATAAGGTGTAAGATAGTAACAAGCAGTACGTAACATATGTAGATAGTAAGCCCAAGGATTGATTACAGTTCTAATAATAATTCAGATAATATATAATACAGATAGGATAGATATGAAAAGAAAACTAAGACCAAAGATACTCACCACGATGAAACATTATTCCAAAGAACAATTTATTAAGGATGTGACAGCAGGTGTTATTGTAGCAATCATAGCACTACCACTGTCCATAGCACTCGCCATAGCATCGGGTGTCAGCCCAGAGCAGGGCATACATACCGCTATAATTGCAGGATTTATCATCTCACTTCTCGGTGGTAGTCGGGTCCAGATTGGTGGACCAACGGGGGCCTTCATGGTAATCGTATTTGGTGTAGTTACCACTTACGGCATTGAAGGCTTAATTCTTGCCACGATTATGGCAGGGGCCATGCTCATCCTCATGGGGTTATTTAGACTGGGTAGCATTATAAAATATATGCCCTATCCCATCGTCACAGGCTTTACAAGCGGTATTGCCCTGATCATATTCTCATCACAGATTAAAGATTTTTTCGGACTTACCATAGAAACAGTGCCAGTTGAATTTTTAGGCAAATGGTCCGTCTATTTTGAATCATTTCAAACTCTGAATCTGGCAACAACGGGTATTGGGTTACTCGCCATTTTAATCATTATATTCTGGCCAAAAGTAAATAAGAAAATACCTGGAGCATTGATTGCACTCATTGTTACGGCAACCATTGTTAAATTCACGGGTCTAGAAGTGGCAACCATCGGTACGAAATTTGGTGAACTGTCATCTGCGCTACCAACTTTTTCTATGCCAGAAATTACACTTGAAAAGCTACAGCTATTACTGGCACCGGCTTTTTCCATTGCAATGCTTGGCGCCATAGAATCACTCCTTAGTGCGGTTGTTGCTGATGGTATGATTGGTGGTAAACACAACTCCAATATGGAACTTATAGCCCAAGGGGTTGCCAATATGACAACAGGATTATTTGGTGGTATTCCAGCCACTGGCGCAATTGCAAGAACAGCAGCTAATGTTAAAAATGGTGGACGAACACCGGTAGCTGGCATCGTACATGCCATCACATTGCTTCTGATTATGTTGTTATTCATGCCGCTAGCTAAAATGATTCCCCTCTCATCACTGGGAGCAGTACTGATCATAGTAGCCTATAACATGAGTGAATGGCGAGAATTTAGAAGTCTACTAAAAGCGCCAAAAAGTGATATTATCGTTCTACTGGCAACATTTTTCTTAACAGTCCTAGTGGATCTTACTGTAGCAATAGGGATGGGTATCATACTGGCAGCCTTCTTATTCATCAAAAGAATGGCAGAAGTATCCCATGTCAAATTATCCGATATGGATGCATCTGAACAAGATGATGACTATGATAATTTTAACTTTGAAGAAGAAAATAGCCGTTTTCAAACGAAGGCAGGTATACAAGTATATGAAATCAACGGACCATTCTTCTTTGGTGCCGCAGATCAGTTTTTAGAGGCACTTAATGCCATAGGTGCCAAAACCAAGGTGTTGATTATCAGAATGCGTCACGTCACAGCCATTGACGCCACAGCACTCCACGCTTTCAAAAGAATGATTAAGATGTGCGAACGACAAAAAATCGAAATTAATATAACCGGCATCAACGAACAACCACTTAAAGCACTAATCAAATCAGGCTTGTATGACCGAATAGGCGAACAACATTTCTATGAAACAATTGAAGAGGCAGTGAGTAAGATAGGTTAGAAACTAATCAGTATCATACTTTTCTATCTTAAGCCAATATAAAGCAATGCAAAGGTATTAGTTTTGGAAGTGAGATCCGACTACCTTGTACAAGGACGCTGCCAACAGAAGAACTCACAATAGATTAACTATTGTGAGTTCTTCTGTTGTGTCCAATCATAAATAACCTTCTAAATGGTAAAAAGACGTTCCCATCGGACGTACTGGGATAACATTTCTTGATTTCTTCAAGTACAGTATTTTTGAAATCCCTAATCTTATCTTCATCTCCTGGTGCATCTAAACCTATTGCGTCTAAATAAGGTTTCATACCCGTACAAGAATACCACTCAATAATATGTTCATGAGAAGGCAGTATATGATAATAATGCTTTTCAAAGAAATCCATATCTTCAAAATATGGCACCATATAATTATAATAATTCGGTATATCCATCATGGTCAAGTGATTCTGCATACCAGTTACATGATGTTTTTTAGCAGCAAATTGGGTGGCATGGTTTATACCCATCTCATTCACGTTAGGCATACCAATCGCCAAAGTGCCGCCAACTTCAACTATATCGGCCAAACGTCTGATCAAATTCTCATGGTCAGGTAACCATTGAATCACAGCATTACTGAAAACTAAATCATAACTGCCAAGAGGTGACAAATCCTCAGCAATATCAAAGGGCTTAAAATCTATATTGGGTAATCTTTGCTTTGCTTCAGCTAACATGGTCGTAGAACTGTCAATGCCAGTAATTGATGCATGTGGCCAATGTTTTACAACCTCTGCAGTACTATTACCAGGACCGCAACCGATGTCGATGATTTTATGATAATCGTTCATGCCTATGTGACCTGCCATATCAATTGCGGGTAAGGTTCTACCTTCCTCGAATTTCATGTACAATTTACTATCCCATTTAAACATATAGTACCTCCTTGAAGTGCTTTTTTAGTAACGAACATAGTTGCTGCTAATAACACCGGGGTATGCCACCATGTATATAATTTATTGGTTGGTAAAATACATACATACATACATATAGATGTTCTTATTTTAAAGTACTAGATACAATCGATCAGCTGATTAGCCAATTATAAATGCTTGTTAGAGATAATACAATTGACTTATTTTCATGGAAGACATAGCTAGAAGTTATGCTATCCATTAGAGGGATTAGCATTAACTTGCATGCGTAATCAGGCTTAAAAGCCAACTGTCATCACACACAGATGTACAAAGACAACCACCATCACACAGACGTATACAGACAGACACATTCATTCACATTAGGGCACAGGCGTAAATTGATAGACACATGCATTCACATGAGCATTCATATATATCCCAGAACCACATAATTAGATATAATTCATGAAAAACAGCAAATAACTGGTTTTGGGATAAAAACCCCATTGTCATTAATCTAATGGAAAGGGTATGATTAGTGTGCCATTTGGACCTTTGTTTTTACCATATGTATTACTAGTTACACTTAGCGTGTATTTGATGGTCGCTCTGCTTATCACGATTGAGCGACAAGCCGCTAAAAAACAATTAAGTAGCTAAGTCCCAGAAAAACTAGTAGTAGGCATTCTTGGCGAGTTAATTATCCACAAGTAGCATCCTAGTATTCTCAAAAAAACATATTCAACTATATCTTAAAAATCGAAGGTATCAATAGATTATATGGTTGCCAAGTAAATAAAACAGACACTATTAAGGCATACAGGGAAATAAGGAGGCTATTATGAAGACGATCATATATTATTTTTCAGGGACAGGCAATTCCTTATTCATCGCCAAAGCATTAAAAAACCTCATACCAGATACAGAACTCATACCCATTGTACAGGCTCTAAGGGATAAGGATTATGTGATAAAAGCAGACAATATCGGATTTGTATTTCCGACTCATGGATTAACTTTACCCATACCAGTAAACCAGTTTTTGAAAAATATGGAGGTATCCTCTGCTAATTACTTTTTTGCAGTAGCGAGTCGCGGAGGGACTATTTTTCGGGGATTTCCAATAATTAGTAGTGCACTAAAAAAACAGGGCAAGAAACTAAATGCAAGTTTTATCATTAGCATGGCTGCAAATGATCCTAAATTAAAGTTCTATCATGATCCTGCTAAAGAGGAGCTAGAGCTATTACAAAAAAACGCACTGATGCAACTTGAACAAGTTCAAAAAGTAATTAGTAATAGAGAAGATTATCATATGAGTGATAAAAGCGGCGTGACATTTACTAAAAATTCATTACTCAATTATGTACTGGAACGGATCATACCATTCATGACCCATTACATATCACCAAAGGTTAAAAAGTATTTTTATGCAGATTCAAAATGCACGGGTTGTGGTATATGTGAGAAAGTGTGCCTGTCTGAGAAAATCAGGATGGATGGGGATAAACCGGTGTGGCAAAAAAACACCACTTGTTACTTATGCTATTCCTGTTTGAATTATTGTCCTGTCAGAGCCGTTCAGATTCATTCTAAAGTATGGATGAAATCCTATACGACAAAGAGGGGCAGATACCCACATCCTTTTGCAACTGTGGAAGATATTGCGAGTCAGAAATAAACAGTTAGATGAAAGAATATGTTTCTGACTAGAAAAAGAAGTGTATTTTTAATGGGATACTAAATTACGAAAGTAACTAGTAATAAATAAATTGAGCATAGAAGGAGAGTCAGATGGAACGACTATATTTTAGAAAAGAATTTTGGATTCCAGCATTAATTTCTATTATTATATTATCGCCAGTTCTATACATCATGAAAGTTGCATTTTTAGCGACTACTTTATCGATGATATACGCAGGATTTTTGGTGATTATTTTACCGTTATTAATAATTAGCGAAGTTATGAAAGGTACAATTGTTGGACAACTTAAGAAGGATGAAATTATCCACCACTTTAGGAAGTCACAAGTTATATTAGTTATTTCTGTTTTGTTTTTTATACTTTGTTATATCTTTAGTATAAGTGAGCTTATTGATACAGGGAATGTATTGAATATATACCCAATATATCTTTTTTTGATACTTTATTTACTTAATGCTGATGTCATAATTACACAAACTCATATTTATAATCAGATGTTGATTATTAAAAGAAGTAATATAACGAATATCAAAAGAATTAATAGAAACACTGTACGAATTACAATGAAAGACAATAAAAGAATCAGAGTTAATAGTTATGGTATTGGAGAAGAAGATAGTATCAATAAATTTCAATAGAAATTTAGTTCTTGATATCTGTCAACATATTCCATCATCTAACACGCGTTTTGCGATACACAGTTTACTA
>JAQICP010000147.1 GCA_027858555.1 Vallitaleaceae bacterium | reverse complement strand
GATTACACCAGAATCAACATAGAAAATCAAACTATCTATCTATGTGTTGTTTCAGACCTAGGTAGCAATAACCCCGATTTAGATAAAGCCCTAGTAGGTGCAAAAAAAGAGGACTATGTGATATTGCTATCTCATAATCCTAACTTCATAAAACAGGTTGATTCACGCCATGTGGACCTGATGTTCAGTGGTCATAATCATGGTGGACAAATCACATTGTTTGGTCTATATGCACCCTACTTACCAGATTCTGATACTGACCAAAGTGTAGTGACAGGACAATCCATAGTTGATGATACCACAATCATCGTCTCTAACGGCATAGGAACAACGGTACTTAACTTACGTTTTTTTGCAAGGCCACAAGTGCTTATAACGACATTGTGGGCTGATTGATATTAGGAAATAACACTTTCACAATGTTGCTTTACTATATGTGATTGGTAGATTGTTTTTCCTTGTGTTAGCTTTTAAGCATTAGCTTTAGTGGTCCTCTATATCTGAAAGCGCTTTCAATTGTTTTTTATAGCTACCCAGTTCCTCATGTAACACGACTTGCATTAATGTATTACAGATTAGTTCACGTAATGTTTTAAATATAATTCTCCGTACTGAAACAAGATCTGCAACGAGATAACCAAAGTGTCTGTTATTGTAATATAACGGAAAAAAAGCCAAGTCAACTCTATTGTCTTGATACAGCATATGATCAGGCATCATCTCTTTCGTCTTGAATCTTAAAGGTTCAAGAACCCTACCACCCTCATAACCAAATATCATATTCACATCATCAGGATAGTTAATCTCATGCCCGCTATCAACTTCAATAAAGTCATCAAATAAACAGATATAATACTGTTTGAATTTACTTTCTTCAACTGTTTTAAGTACAATCTCAGACATCTCTTTCTTAGTCTTCACTGAACTCATCTCTTGTATAAGAAAACTAGTTCGGTAATAAAGATTTTTATAGTCGTACTCTCTGTGCATATCACTACGAATGGATAAGCTAGTAACAACAACACTTGTCAGGTGGTTTATCTCTTGCATAAACTTATACAAGGGGAGTATCATTTGGATTTTATTTATTGTAATGATAAACCCGTATATGAATCCTTGCCAATCTAATTCTATATCATCCACTAGAATTGACCGTTTCATTAACTTATGAAATATCTTTATGAATGCACCATCTGTATGCTTCATATGCATATCAATAATTAAGCCTTCTAAAACTTTTTCGAAAGCTTCATTAAGGTAACCTCCGATTAATTGACCATTAATCAGTTTAGTAAGTATTATAGATATTTTCTTTCGATTGGTTATAATAACCTCTTCAAATGATTCAAAATCATAAATTACCTCTGTATCAAACACTTCATATAGGGCTTGTTGAGCTTCATTATAAGCTGGTAGGACTTTATTGCAGCCACAAGACTCTCGCAAGATGAGTTGTCCTTCAACGGCTTCCGTTCTAACAAAATTTTCAAAATTTATAGCCTCAGACACTTTTTTCATTGCACTAACGCCCATCTTGTAAAAAGGCTGTTTGATGGTTGTTAGTGGTACAGTGAAGACTTTGGCATTTTCAGTATCATCACACCCTGTAATTTTTACGCTGCTTGGCACTGAAATACCTAGCATCTCCAATTGAAGCGTACCTCCTATGGCCATTTCATCATTACTAAAAACAATTGCTTCTGGTTTAATACCACGCACTTTATAAAACTCAAGAATTGCTGAGTTACCCGATAATTGGTTGAAATTACCATGATATATATAGTCATCAGTGACAGGTATTTCATAGGTCTGTAAAGCTTCTGTGTACCCTTTTAGACGTTCTCTTGATTCAACATTAGTCATAGGACCAGTAACCATCGCTATCTTTGTGAAGCCATGTGTTTCAATAAGATGCAGAACCATTGTTTTCATGCTGTTCCTGTTATCTAAAACAATACTATAATGTTCCTTCATTTCTACAGAAACACTAACGATTGGAAGTGGTTTGTATCTTTCAAGGAAAGTACCCATTGCGTCTAAATCTATGTAATTGGACAAAGTGCCTGTTTCAGTAATAATAGCATCTATTTTACTGGGACTCACAAGGGTATATATGGCATTGTCTTGAATCTCAGTACGAATAGGTGATAAAAATGACATACCACAAAAAAACAAGACATTATAATCTAATTCATTAGCTTGATCCCTAAGTCCTGACCATAAATCCGATTGATAAAAGCTATCTAATATTGATATTAAAACACCTATTGTTTTACGTTTATCTCTCATAGCCCGCCTCTCTTTACCTAACCTGTGATTACACTAAACTATATTGAACTCGACAAATGAATTAGATGTCCTTACGAATAACTTCAACCAGATACCCATCTGGGTCTTTTACAAAATAATATCTAGGTGGTGCACCTGCCGTGCCTTTAAAATCTGTCACTTCATACCCCAATTCTTGATGAAACGTTCTTGAGCATTCTAGGTCAACCACACCAACTGCAATATGACTGAATCCATTACCTATAACATATGGTGGGTCTTGTTCATAATTATAGGTGAGTTCAATGGCATGGTTTTTTGTCTCATCTACTAAAAAAACCAAGGTAAACTTATAATCCGGAAAATCTCTAAAACTCTCAACTTCAAAACCAAGGGCTTCTTGATAAAACTTCATGGATTTTTCTAAGTCCATAACTCGGATGCATGTGTGTAATATATTATATTTCATAATTACCTTCTTTATTTAATTTAATTAATTTCCATATCATTAAAACCATCCTGTTTTTTTACATGCATGGCTACATACAGATTAACCAACGATAATCCTGCTGCTAGATAGAACACATATTGTGGTCCCCACAGGGTCCAGACGATTCCACCAAGATAAGCGCATATGATCGAAACAATATGATCCAGACTAATACCCATAGATAAAGTCGGTGTTATGTCTAATTGTTTAAGTGCAATCGATCGTAAATACAGGGTTCTTACCATACCCATCTGATTCGACACCATGTCAGCAATAAAAATGCAGATAAAACAAATACATATTTTACCGATGTTTCAAAACTAAAAATACCAGTCCTAAAACCAATAAAAACAATCATACTGCCAATCATCGTGAAGGCTGTGTATACCCCTCTGAATTGGCCCATTCTTTTCCCTATACCATCTTTTTCTGATAAGGAAAGACCTATTCTATCTTGTAGAGGGAAAAACATATGCATACCAACCGAATTAATAAATATGAAAACCAACATAATCGCAAAAGGTGGTGTAAAAAAACCTAGAACCAATATACCAATAATACTGAGAAATTGTGCGATCATGGATACACGGATATCCCCTAGAAATGAAAGGGATGCAATAATGACCAAACATAGTATCCCTAGTAATTCTCGCGGAAACTCAATGAGTCATCTTTGAATAGTTGTAACACTATATACTTCTTTGAAATAATTGTGCAACACATTATTACTAAGTGCTAGGGCTAGGGCTGCTAAAGCTAATATTATAAAATAAATTAAGATGGTTCTTTTCTTTTGCTTGAGCTGATTAATCATAGATGGTCTTTCGTGTAAATAATATCTCTGATTATATCATGATAATAAAAAGAAAAAAAGTTACGAACCATATATTAATATCAATTAGTCCGTAACCAGCCATTATAATTCTGAAACTACTACTTTATTCTTTCCGTTGGTCTTCCCACCAAATAAAGCATCATCAACCAAACTCATACTACTATTAAGTGGCATGACATGATTATATGTAGCGATTCCAAATGTCATCGTAACAGATATTTCCTTGTCATTGGTTACAAAAATCTTTTGCTCAATTCTCTTGCGAGCTCGTTCTCCATAGATCTTGGCACCTTCAAGATTAGTGTCTGGTAAAATCATCATGAACTCTTCACCACCCCATCTTGCAACGATGTCCTGAACCCTTGAATGATACTTAAGAATCTGACCGATTCCCATCAATATCTCATCTCCAAATGTTGGACCATAGGTATCATTAACACTTTTAAAATTATCAATATCGCCAAGTATAATGGAAAAGCCAACGCCAGCTCTATCAAAACGCGAAATTGCTATCTCTAATTGCTCCATAGCATATTTCCTAGTGTATAGATTAGTCAATGAATCTTGTACAGCAACTAATTCAACCCGTCTACTAAGCGCTTCGTAGTCTTCACTGATTTGTTTTACTAAGTCTTTGCTTGTAGCTGTTATGGCATTAGCCTTTTTCAAGTCACGATAAGCGTTGATCTTGGCAATGAGTGATAACTCATGATAATGCTTATCTATCACATCAGTAGCACCTACACCAAAACACATGTCAATCTGACTGAACTCATCTACAATGTCTATAATTGGAATGCTCTGCCACGAAGCTTCTTCTCTGATTTTTTCACATAATCGATAGCCTTCATCATTTGGTATTGTAAAATCAATTATTATTACATCTATCTCTTCTTTACTCAATGCTTCTGTAATCTGATTACGATTCTTAGCAAACATACCATCAATACCATTCTTTATTAGAATGTCTGTTAAATGTTTCGTTGGCTTTGCCAATTTAAAAATTCCTAAGATATCACCCATAAACGCCTCCCTATTGTGTAATAGAACTCACTAACTACAATATTACACTATTTGCACGAAAAAAAGAAGTGTTTTTATTAAGAATAAAGCGTACATCCCGTATACCTTGTTCCTTCAATGTTTCTTTCAAAATATAAATAAGTTGTTTCATCATAGAAAGTTCCTACAAAGGACTTTCCTACTAAAAAAGGCTGATTGCTTAGCCCTTTTTTTGGTACTCATAATTTATTTTATAAGTGAATCTGTATCGATATGGTGATTCATTAAGGTGGTTCATTAATACGCATCACCACGAATAATTCTATAAATCATATAAACGCTGATAATGAATATCCCACCTAATAATACATAGATTACTTCATCAATTATTATGACATCTTTACTTCTTTCTAAGTAAATTCCAAATAATGCCCAATCTATGACCAATCCATAAAATACATCTCTCCTATTGGCTATATATCTAATAGCTAATAAAACAGCAACGATTATGACAATTATAGTCCACCACTTATCGTCAAGCCCCCATTTACTCCAACCAGTATCGTTTAGAAGAACGACGACATTAGCTATGGTTGCCACAGATATCCACCCAAGATAGATACTAAATGGCATATCAACCATATATCGTTCCGTTTTGCTAGGATGATATTTCCCGATATCAAGCCTAATATAAATAACGATTAATGATATAAGCAATATAACCATGATTATGAGTGAAAGTACCAAGTTACGATAATGCCATGCTAATATCCAACCTATGTTAGCAATTGAAGATATCATAAACCAATAACTAATATGATCAACAATAGTAGGTTCGATTTTACTTGCACGCCACGCAACTTTGATTTGATAAATAACATAGATTAACAGTAAAATGTAAATAACACCCCAAATTGAAAAAGTGATGCCTGCTGGTGTAAATAAATTCGGATACAAATTGGAAATTTCGCCAGTATCTAATCCATTGATTGGCAATATGGAAGCCAGTGCGTTCACTGTAACCATAGCAATAAAGGCGATCAGATTTAAAACTGCCACAAGTTTTCTATATTTCATCGTCCTGCTCCTTAACTATATTTTTAAAGCAACCTCACACACATTATAGACTCTTTTACTAAAAAAAATCAATTGTTTATGTATTAAATTATACAATAAGCTGTATAATTATTGAAACTGTAACAATACTGAGTATAGTCGTTAGCATGACAATCTGTGAGGCATATTCATAGTCTCCATCAAATTCAATGGAAAGCAAAACACTATTAACTGCTGTAGGTGCCGCCGCTCCTAGTATTAGTACCTGAGCCATAATACCTTCGATACCAAATAATTTAACTAGGCCAAAAGCTACCAGTGGCGACAGTATTAACCTGCCAAATGTAGCTATGGATAATGATATATCTGAGAGCTTGATTCTAGTTTCAGAAAGTTGAGCACCTAAAGTGAACAGTGCCAGAGGCACAACACCCATACTCATAATATCCATAGTTGTTTCAATAGGCTCATATAACTTGATTGCAAACCCTCTAAATATAAAACCTATGATTATTGCATAAATCATAGGTAATCTTATGATTTTGATAACTGTTTCCTTAAATGAATATGTACCACTACTGGCATTGTAAAGACCTACGGTGTTCAATAATAAGTTAGTTGTAAATAACACCACCATGTGAATCGCCAGTGCCGTTGCACCCATCTCTCCTGCAAAGACCAACGTAATTAGCGGAATACCATAGTTGCCCTGATTACGCAATGTGATGGCATTGATAAACGCCTTCTCTTTCTTCTTAGTGAAGCCCATAAGCTTAGCTAGTATGATTGATAATATGAATAATATGACAAACAACACCACTGTGAAAAGCACTATCTTCCATATCAGACTGCCTTCAAGTGCACTACTATATAGCTTCACAAAAATCAGTGCGGGTATGAGTACATATAATTGAATTTTGGTAAGCGTTGATATATCCAGTTTTAATTTTTTTTGTACACCATATCCAATTATGATCTGTAAAAATATGGGCAATAGGATATGAGATAGAATATATAGTAAATTAGCCATTTGATCTCCAATTAAGTGTACTTATGTTCAATAGATATTAATAGATACTACTTCTTATAAAATACTTATCTACTACTTTTCGACTATATCTAGACAACCACGTAATTCAGAACAATATAGATGACATAGATGCCCAGTAATAGTAACCCTTCTTTTTTAGTAATGACATCGCGCTTGTTTTTAGCAACAATTCTAAATATTACTAGTATGAGTAACATCGCTGGAAATTGAAGCCAGTAAAAATCAACAGGAACTGCTAACCCGCTACTTGTAACTGCAGCTGCACTTCCCACAACGAATAAGACATTTAATATGTCCGCTCCTATAATGTTACCTACTGCTAGTTCTCCATGACCTTTTCTAACAGCAGTAATCGCTGTTACAAGCTCAGGTAAACTGGTACCAAAAGCTACTAAAGTTGCTGCTATAACACTCTGTGGGATACCAATCCGTATAGCTGTAATCTCCACAGAAGGAATCAGTACTTTAGATGATAATATGACCAGGGTGATACCAATAATCAGTTTCATTATCTGAATGAAAAGATTGCTTTTTTCTTCTTCCATTTCAAATATTTCCTGATTATTTGATTGCCTGGCCCACCTGATTGTCATAACCATATATACCACCAATAAGCCTAAAAACAAAAACCCAACCCATTGGTGTATAACACCTGTACCCGTTTTTGAAAAAATTGGAAGGGATACCACGACTAATAAAATACCGGCCATTAACTGTATTCGACCTTGCTTGTTGATTTTCTCTATAACCACAGGTAATGTGCCTACCAGTGCAGCTAACCCTATAATTAGACCTGTATCAGCAATGACTGAACCAACTGCGTTACCTAATGCTAAATCCGGATTACCCTCAATTGCTGCGAGTACCGATACCGTTGCCTCCGGTAAAGTGGTCCCAAGTGAAACAATCGTTGCACCTATGATCATCTTAGGAATTCCCCATCTAACAGATAAGCTGACAGCTTCATCAACTAATATATCTGCACCTTTGCTTAAGGTGAATAAGGTTACTGCAATAATTAGAAACAAAAACAAAGGTGATAATGTGTGTAAAAAATCTACTAATAAAGTCTCCATCCTATATCCTTTCACATTCAAGTTAATTAAACCATTTTAACGAATACCTAGTCTGATGTCAATACCTATGCCTGATTGTGAAATTACTTGAATTGTTAACTATTACCTCGTTGCTTAATCTAAAATGACCCTTCTATATCCAATCAATGGTTTATACAGATAACTAAAAGCATCCGTAATAATGACACCCCTTGATGTGGTAGCATGTATGACCTGTCCATTGCCTATGTATAAGGCAACATGAGATACATTGCCACTATAACCATATACAATTAAGTCTCCTACAGCTAACTCACTAGAATCAATTGCTATACCTTGCTTACTCTGGCCACTTGATGATCTGCTGAGGGAATAACCAAAAGCCCCAAGAACTGATTGGGTGAATCCTGCACAATCAATGCCCACACCTATTGTAGAGCCTCCATAGGAATACGGTGTGCCTAGATAAGTCTTTGCATATGCAATTATGGCTATACCGAGTTCAGTATCCTCTTCATAAGCTTCAATTGTCCGAATATACTCACTATGTACGAAGCCAGATATACCGCCTTCACTTGTAATGTAGTACCATCCTTCAACCGCATTATCTTCTTGTTTTTCTATCGTCACTTTATTATACTGTTGTAAACGATGGATTATATTATCACTATTATCTAAGTTAGGTGTTTGTCGTACATTCAACACATCACATGTAACAATACCTAATTGTTTTTTAACTTTGCTAAAATTATTTTGCCATTCTACGTTGTATCCCGTTGTAGCTGTCACCATTAATATGAGCCGATAATTCACTATAAGTGCTTGTTCTTTGCTCGTATTTAATTTGGGTCCTATGGTCCCATTGCCACTACCCGATATAATTGAATTAGCATATGCAAACACCATGCTTTCATATGCCCACGCCGATATACTTGAATCATCGGTAAAATCGAAGGCAACATCACTACTGCCAAGAACTTGAATGCCAAGTTCTGTTTCCACCAACTTTGTCATCCTTATATAGATGGTAACCATTTGCTCTCTAGTCACCAACATATCTGGGGAGAAATGCGTGGCATCCGTACCGTTAATTAACCCAAGTGCCACCGCTTCCAATATATAGGTGTCCTCAGTATCCACAAAAGGATTTATTGCCAATTCAATAATAGGGCTGTTTCCAGTAATTGCTTTATAGGTTAATACAACTAGTTCTGTAAACTCAGCCCTAGTAACATTCGCTTGATAATTAGAAGTCAACCGCTCAGTATAAGCTCCGAGTTCATTGATAGCTTCAATCTCTGTAACCGCCCAAGGAGACACATCACTACTGGCATAAACAGTTTTGCCTATCATCATACTCATCACTACGCTTAGAATAATCATGATGCTTAGAATATGCTTAAAATGATTCCTGTGACTCTTGCTCTTAACAAACCTATATCCTATCTGCATATACCACCCTTTATCTCTTGCTTAATATTTGGCTTCCTATAGCTTGTATATCTATGGCATAAAAAGCTTATATGTTAGCTGAGCCCTTTCTTTTCACAATAAAAGGTCAAACATAACCTAATAATAGTTGTTAGATTATGTTTGACCCTCAATATGATATACATTATTATACCACAATATCTTGATATATGTATACACTTTGTGACTTTTTACCTAGACTATTAAACCAAACTCATACCTAAATGACTTAATTTAGCTTCTATATCAGACTCATACCCATATGGCTTAATTCCGCTTGTCTTTCAACAATACCGTCAATAACTGTCTGCATATGCTCGTATAACTCAATATCCAGTTCAACTGCGCCTAATGCCACCAAATCTCTATTCACCGCTCTGGCAAATGCTTTATCTTTAAATTTCTTTTTAATTGACTTTAATGAAACACCTTCGAAACTTTTATCTGGTCGTACATGCACATAGGCAATAACAAACGATGACAGACTATCTACCGCAAATAAGGTTTTTGCCAGCAAACTCTCCCGAGTGTTATCATGCTCTTTACCATGTTTCTCAATAGCATCCAGTACAGATTCCGGAATATCAGAACCCTGCAGAATACTTCTGGCATGAGTAGGATGCTCATCTGGATATTGTTCAAAATCAATATCATGAAGCAATCCAGTAATGCCGTACAGCTCAACATCTTCCCCGTATACCTTGGCATACTTGCGCATAGATGCTTCAACTGCTAAGCAATGCTTGATAAGACTATCTGACGACACATATTCTGTTAACAAACCATATGCAACTTCTCTTGTAATCATGTTAACCCTCTTTATCTATTATTATATACCAAGTGCAATACCAATCATTAAGCCCATATCATCATAAGGCCACTTTCACTTATAGCTTACTTATATTTCACTGATGTAGGCATTCTCATCTGATATGATATCGACTACTTCAGACATAATCTCTGATAACATCTGCTCATCAATTTTAAGCAATTTCATGGCATCTTCTGAAAACTCATAGGCAAGTCCATCAGCACCAAGATGTAATCCCAACATCATCACTAGTCCATCTGCAATATGTATGATGCTTACCATCTGTGGGTTAAGAACTGCCAAACTTGGCGTATGGTGTAATTCAATCGCTTCAACTAAGTCTTCAGGCAAACGCCACTTCTCTGCAATCTTAGCGCCAACTTGTCCATGATGGAAACCTAAAACTTCTTCCTCAATAGCTACGAATGGCCACTTACCAGATGCCATCTTTTCTTGTATGACTTGATATTGTTCACTTAGATAATAATCAAGAATGACTTTACCGATATCATGCAATAAACCAGCAGTATACGCCTGATCAGGTTTTGAATACTTGACTTTCTTGGCGATTACTCGACTAGTAATAGCACATATCTGTGATTGACGCCATAATTCTTCTTTTTCCAAAGCGTAACCCGGCAATTCTCTCACTAATACTTTACCGACACTTGATGCCAATACCATGCTTTTAATCGCTTGAAAACCAAGTAAGACAGTTGCTTGTGAAACAGTATGAATCTTTCTGGATCCACCAAAATAAGCTGAGTTTGCAAGACGTAATACTTTGGCTGTAAAACCTTGATCTTTCATAATCTCATGCTCTACGCCTTTAGCATCTGCCTTTGGATCTTCTAGAAGTGTTAATATTCTATTGACTGTCTCTGAAAACACTGGTATCTCATCGACACGACTAACTAATTCACCTAATGATACTTTTGTCAAAATGTAACCTCCTTGATGCCTTTGCTTTACGGTTCTCTAAACATACGACATCTATCTCCCTCATTCTCATTATAGAATCAGGTAAAATATAAGTCAAACAAAATAAAGAAATAGCCTATGACTTTTCGAAAAAGTGCTATTTTCCTGTCATTTCTTCTCTATTCCATGAAAGTAGAACAAGCACACAAGCATCAACCGCTTCTATACCTAGTGCCTCTGCTTTTTTCTTAATCTCCAAACTAGATGCACCAGGTTGAAGTATAACACGTTTAACGCCTTTTTTAGCACAATCATCTATAATATGAATACCTATGCTAGGATTAACTACCATATCC
>JAQICP010000024.1 GCA_027858555.1 Vallitaleaceae bacterium | reverse complement strand
GTCTAAAACCAATGATTTATATGTTCCTGCAAATGCAGAATTTATTCTTGAAGGGTATGTCGATGTAAATGAGGAACTTAGAGAAGAAGGACCTTTTGCTAATCATACGGGGTATTATTCATCCAAGGATGCCTATCCAGTATTTCATATTACTTGTATCACCCATAAAAAAAATGCTGTGTATCCAACGACAATCGTAGGAAAACCACCAATGGAGAATTGCTATCTGGGGAAAGCGAGTCAAAGAATATTTTTGCCGCTTCTAAAGCTTCAGTTACCAGAGATTGTAGAGATCAATTCACCTATTGAAGGCATTTTTAATAATTGTGTGATTGTCTCTATAAAGAAAAGTTACCCAGGACATGCCAAAAAGGTTATGCATGCTATTTGGGATATGCGTCAAATGATGTACACAAAAATGATTATAATAGTCGATGAAAAGATAAGTCCCAAAGATTTATCTACAGTGGCATGGAAGGTTTTTAATAACATTGATGCCAAGAGAGATGTCGTTATAGTTGAAGGACCCTTAGATGCATTGGACAATGCTTCAAATATGAATCGCTATGGACACAAGATGGGTATCGATGCAACTAAAAAAGGGCCGACTGAAGGCCATACAAGAAAATGGTCAAATGATGTTGAAATGAAAGATGATATAAAAGCATTAGTGAATGAAAGGTGGAAAGCGTATGGTTTTTAAAAAGATTAAGACTTATGGGCGTTTAGTGATGTTTTCACATACCATTTTTTCTTTGTCTTTTGCATTTGTTTCCATGCTAATGGCAGCAAATGGGATGCCAGATTTCAGGGTGTTTTTTTGGATTGCCGTTGCATTTTTAGGGGCAAGAACAGGTGCAAATGCAATTAATCGATTAATAGATAAGGACATAGATGTAAAAAATCCTAGAACAGCTAATAGGCATATGCCTAAAGGCATCGTAAAAAATTATGAAGTTATTCTTATTACTGTCGTAAGTTTTCTTTTTTTAGGAATAGCTGCTTATATGCTTAATTCGCTTTGCTTTAAACTTTTGCCTGTGGCAATCCTTTTATTTCTAGTTTATTCTTATACGAAGCGATTTACTTGGGCATGTCATATTGTCCTTGGCGTAATCAGTGGCGGCGCACCAGTTGGTGCGTGGATCGCGGTAACAGGAAGTTTTGCTTGGACGCCATTTATATTAGGTGCTGCAAATGCATTGTGGGTTTCTGGTTTTGATATAATATATGGTTCTCAAGATGTAGATTTTGATAGAAAAGAAGGGTTATACTCTATCCCTTCAGTTTTTGGAGTAAAAACTGCTTTATTAATCGCTAGACTAGCGCATATTGGGGCAGTAATGATTCTTTTCTATATTTATTTTAATGCAAACATGAGTTGGCTATATTTGATAGGTTTAGGCGTTGTTGTATGGCTTTTATATAAAGAGCATGCCATGGTATCCCCTACAAATCTAAAAGATGTAAATATAGCTTCTTATAGTATAAATCAATTGGTCAGTATTGTGTTTTTAATATTCAGTACTGCAGATATATTTTTATTGAGGTGATCATTTGAGCAAATATATAATTGGAATGACAGGTGCAAGTGGTAGTATATATGGTGTTAGATTGATTGAAGAATTATTGAAAATGGGAAATGAAGTACACATAATCATAACAGATTCAGGAAGAAAGGTCCTTGAATATGAGACAGATTATACAGTTGAACTTTTAAAAAGTCATTTAGAACAGTTTAAAGGTGACAATAAGATTCAAGACATTGATGATTTATTTGCTGCCACCGCTAGTGGCTCTTTTAGGACAGATGGGATGGTTGTTTTACCTTGTTCTATGGCGACGCTTGGTGAGATAGCAAATGGTGTGTCAAAAAATCTATTGGGACGTTCTGCCGATGTTTGTCTAAAGGAAAGAAGAAAACTAATTATTGTACCGAGAGAAACACCTTTAAATACAATACATCTTAAAAATATGGTTAGTTTAAGTGAAGCCGGTGCTTTAATACTGCCGGCAATGCCAGGCTTTTATCATAAGCCTGAAACCATTGACGATATGATTAATTTTATTGTTGGTAAAGTGATGGATTCTTTAGGAATAGAAAATGATTTATTTGATAAATGGGGTAAATAATTAGACATTTTATGAAAATAAAGAGCTAATATTTGAATGTAGCGAAGAAACGAGGCGAGAATAGAATGTATCATAATCTAGAAGAATGTGTCAGAGATTTAGAAAAATCTGGTCAATTAGTAAGGATACATGAAGCAGTTGATCCATACCTTGAGATGGCTGCTATTCACAGAAGAGTTTATGCAGCGGGCGGACCAGCATTATTATTTGAAAATGTTAAAGGTTCAAAATTTTCTGCTGTATCAAATCTATTTGGTCATCTTGATAGAAGCCGTTATATTTTCAGAAAAACTTTTAAGGAAACCAAGAATGTAATTGAGTTAAGAAATGATCCGATGAGTGTATTAAAAAATCCATTGAAGCACTTAAAGACTGGGTTATTGGC
>JAQICP010000017.1 GCA_027858555.1 Vallitaleaceae bacterium | reverse complement strand
GTACTGATGCACCAATACCAAAAAGTGAAGTATTAAAAGCAACAGCCATACCTTGAACTGAAGTGGTTAGGTTACCGACTATTTCATCTAGATTACCTGACATAACGGCTACTAACTTATCCACAGACATGGTTAGTCCAAAGAACGTACCCATTAAACCTAGTATAATCATGAGTGAAATAGCATGCTTTAAGAACCGTTCTCCAAAAAGTGCCATACGCCACTGGCTTGTAATATTTTGATCGATGATGGCAAGTGTATTAACTTCGTTTTTAGATTTATTAGCGTTTCTAAAATTTGATACTATATCATTAATTATGGGTGAGTTAAAAACACCTTTCTCTCTTGCGTTCTTATCTTGAAGTTCTTTTTTCAGTCCTGAGTACTTTGCCTTTAGTAATAAGGTTGTCATAATGGCCATTGAAAATATGGTTACAATGATTGCAATAATAATGGCACCTACAGTATTTACAGTAATATTCATTTTGTCGCCTCCTATGATATAACATTATACTTACACATTATATCAAAGAAATATGTCAAAAAAGAGATTTTAATAGGCTTTTAATAGTAATTTAATGTTAGCACCACTCTTATAATAGGATGTCACACATAGAAAATCATTTTGTAATATATAGAGTAATAAAACAGCAAAACGAGTAATATATAGAAGTATCATAATAATTGAACTAATTAATGGTTATGATATAATGGTAATGGTTATTATATGACAAGATGGAGGAACAATGATGATATTATCAAGTCGAATGGAAAGGCTACAAAATACAGAGTTACTAATGCTTATGGAATTAGCATCCTCTAAAGATATCATATCTTTTGCTGGTGGATTTCCGTCTCCAGATGCGTTTCCTGCAAAAGAAATGGCGTTAGCTACACAGGAAGTATTTAAGCATTCCAGTAAAGAAGCACTCCAATATGCTTCAACAAGTGGGTTTGAACCTTTACGACAACTGATTGCAGATAGAACCAATAAAAAACAGAATATGACTTTGAATTTGGAGGAGATACTTATTACAAGTGGGTCTCAACAGTCCCTTGATATGTTTGGAAAGTTGCTTTTAGATGAAGGTGACATAGTATTATGTGAGAGTCCAAGTTACATTGGAGCTATCAATGCTTTTAATGCCTATCAACCTGAATTCATCGAGGTGACTACTGCTGAAGACGGTATTAATATTGAGAGCCTGAAAAACATCTTGTCACTTAAAGGGAAAGATATTAGAATGATTTATGTGATACCAGATTTTCAAAATCCGACAGGACGTGTGTGGTCCCTAGAGAAAAGAAAAGCTTTTATGGCTGTGATGAGTGCGTATGAAATTCCTATCATAGAAGATATGGCCTATTATGATTTAGCTTATGAAGAGCTAGATCGCCCTACGTTATCGTCACTTGATAAAAAGGGTCAGGTTGTATCACTTGGTACATTTTCCAAAATATTTTGCCCAGGGCTCCGAATCGGTTGGATTCAGGCCAGTAGGCTCATACTAGATCAGATAAGACTTCTTAAGCCTAATATGGATTTAAGTTCGTCATCAATTGCACAAAGGCAGATCTATCAATATATGATGATGTATGACCTTGAAGCGCATATAGAAAAAGTTAATGGTATATATAAAAGAAGAAGAGACCTGATGCTAGATATCATAGAGGGTGAGTTCCCAAAAGGCATACAGTACATGAAACCAAAAGGTGGGCTTTTTACCTGGGTTGAAATGCCCCGTGGTAAGGATGCTAAAGTCTTGCTTGAGTTAGCACTAAAAGAAAAGGTGGCGTTTGTGCCTGGTAACAGTTTTTTTCCAAAAAGTAATGTACCTGAGTCTATGCGTATTAATTTTTCATGTATGGATGATAGTAAATTGGAAAAGGGTGGGAAGATACTAGGTGCCATTATGCATCGCTTTCTTGAAGGATAGTTCACGTTGTAATTAGGGTTTCTTTAGTTTACAATAGAAGTATAATAATTAATTACGGAGGAAACATATGGCTATAGCTGTGGTTTATTTTACAAGAACTGGTAATGCAGAACGTATTGCAGAGAAGATTAATGAAAGTGTAAAAGGCGACCTGATAAAACTTAAGGATAAACAAAAATGGCGCGGATTTTTTGGCTATATGAATGGTGGCAGACATGCCATAAAACAAAAAATTGTTGATACCTATACTGAGCCTGATGTAGATCTCGCTACGTATGATAGTATCATCTTAATTACACCGATGTGGGCAGGGAATCTTCCGCCTGCTACCTATTCATATCTGAAACAGCATCCAAAGATCACTAAAAAAACACGTTTGGTTGTCCAAAGTGCAGGAACAGATGCTACAACTTACAGAGAAAAATTCGAAAGTTATGTGGGTAAATTCATTAAGATATATAGTATTTCAAGATCACAAAAAGAAGAAGCAACTATCATTGAACAGATAATAAGCGATATAAAATAGGAGGACAATTATGAAATTATCAAAATACATAGATCATACAATTTTAAAACCAGATACTACAAAAGCTGAAGTACTAAAGATATGTGAGGAAGCTAAAACTTATGAATTTGCTTCTGTTTGCGTGAATCAGTATTATACGCAGTTTGTACATGAACAATTAAGGGGAAGTGATGTACTAACATGTACAGTAATCGGATTTCCACTCGGTGCTGTTGATTCTAATATCAAGGCCAATGAAACAGAAAAGGCCATAGACGAAGCTGCAGATGAGATTGATATGGTTATCAATATTGGCGCACTTAAAGACGGCAATGAAGCATATGTTAGAAATGAAATTAAAGGCGTAGTAAAAGCAGCAGGTGGCAAAACTGTTAAAGTTATTCTTGAAACATGCCTTTTAACCAATATAGAAATTGTAAAGGCATGTGTACTCGCGGTTGAGGCTGGAGCTCATTTTGTAAAAACTTCCACTGGATTTTCTAGTGGTGGTGCTACTGTTGAGACCGTCAAATTGATGAAAGAAACAGTTGGCGATAAAGCCCAGGTGAAGGCTTCCGGTGGTATTAGAGACTATGACACTGCCATGGCCATGATTAAGGCTGGTGCTACTAGAATTGGCGCTAGTGCAGGTGTGAGCATCGTGAAGCAGCAACCAGCAGAGGGCTCAGGTTATTAATTAGATAGTAAAGATATAAGGGCTGAATTCCAAAAGACAGGGATTCAGCTTTTTTTATGGGGTCTTTTGCAAATGTTGGGGTAGTCCCGCATACAATTAGTAAAATTGAAATTATGAGGTGGTGATTTGAAAGAATCATCACCTCATAATTTATATCAGATATTCGCAGGGATAGGTATGAATACTGCCCTCTGTTGGAACGTCGTGTTCCAAACAGAGGTAGCTTCACTCCTGTTCCGCTTACATGTATTCATACTTATCCCTGCTACGCCATTACATGTAAGATGCGTGTTCTGAATCTGTCAAAGTTCTTTACGCCATAGGCGTTTCTCTTAAGCACTTTAATCTTGTTGTTGACTCCTTCTGTATAACCATTGGTATAAGGACACCTAAAAGAGTTTAAAATATAAGGTTCCCAGTTGATTATGGTCTGCATACAGTTATTAAAAGCCGGTATATCTGAAACGGATACAAACATGTACCATGCCTTGAGTTTTCGAACAGCTTCTTCATAAGATGATGAGTCTACAAACTCATAGAACTTTTCTTTTAACATGTAAGCATCACTAAGTTTAGTTGATGCATCTAACATGACATTAGCAGCAGCTTTTTGATTATCAGTTAGTTTACACATTCGCTTTAACAATAACCATCTACTGCGTTTAAAGTATTTCCGTCTATGGGGGTGTAACTCTTTTTGTAAATCTCTTCTAATACGATCAAAAGCCCAAGTAATCTGACGGATGAAGTGATATTTATCAATCATAATGGTGGCATTCTTAAAGTAGGTTTCAGCTATATCTTTATAAGGTTTCCACATATCCATGACAAAGTACTTAACGTTGTTTCTATCATTGTATTGCCTGAAATAATCGGACAAGATGTAGTGTTCACGACCTTCTAGAATATCAAGAACTTTTCTAGACTTTGGATCAGTCAGGATGCATTGAAACTTTCTGCCAGCATTGCCTTTGAACTCGTCAATTGAGAGGACTTCGGGCATATGGGTGTTGGTATAACTAATGTACTTGAATAATCTGAAGATGGTAGGAACGCTAAGATTACATTCTCTGGCTATGCTAGACATGGAATGTGTCGTACGC
>JAQICP010000014.1 GCA_027858555.1 Vallitaleaceae bacterium | reverse complement strand
ACTCAATGATATACTTGAACTGCTTCAACTTATTTTTTGAGGAGAAATTTGATAATGATTTAATTGTAATAGAAGATCATCATTTTGATCAATATAAAAGCGATCAGGAGTTTTATATTCATATATATATTAATGAGCGGCTTAATGAGTGTGAAGACATC
Source organism: Vallitaleaceae bacterium (assembly GCA_027858555.1). Classification (GTDB taxonomy): domain Bacteria; phylum Bacillota; class Clostridia; order Lachnospirales; family Vallitaleaceae; genus JAQICP01. Next base: position 7,296 of record JAQICP010000014.1, on the reverse strand, counting down.
AATCAGAAATTGGGAAACCTGTTTGCTAAAATTATCGAGAATGAGTATAGAGTTGATGAGATAGACATAATATTTGGAGATATACATGAGGAAAATGACGAGCTTGTCTTTTCATATGATGATTATCAAAATTATGATGAAGAGAGTAGTATTTTTGATTATTTGGATTAGATATATCCCTTAGCTCAAGATACTATGAACTAGAAGTTAGGATGGGCTGGCAATGATGTAGCATTATTATCACAAAAACTAGGAGCGATAAAACCCGTCGAATTAGAAGTGCTGTTTACGGCGAAATGGAATGGAGTTGAATTTGAGTGATGAAATATAATAAGTACAAAGAGTATCTGATGAAAACGGAAATATTAATTACACATCTTTAGTCGAGGGTATATTAAAGCAAGGCTTGAAGCAGGTTGAATAATAGGCTATCTACAACATGTGGCAGAATGTCATAGTAACTTGATTTTAGTTGACAGACTATGCATATTAGTATATCATATGGCTAAATAGACGAGGATCAGAAGAGTACCATAATGCTATTATTTAGAGAGAAGTTGTCACCGGCTGAAAGCAACTTTATAAGAAGGTTATGGGAAGTGCATCTGTGAGTTGGATGGTGAAATATCAGTAGCCATCACGCATATCTCCCGTTAAGAGATACATGAGTGGAGACTGACTTTAAGCGTCTCAACTAGAGTGGAACCGCGATAATTCGCCTCTAAATTACAGGGGTGTTTTTTTATTGTAATCAAAGTTCTTTTTAAAGATAGAATTTTTCATTCGAGGCATAATTGTGAAGTTGGTTGAAATGCGTACTTGTGGTGCGGGTTGTAACATATAATCGTACAATTCTACAAGGAGGAATATATGGGACTAATTAGTTATATTAAAGAAGAAATTCGTGTAATAAAAGACAGAGATCCTGCTATCAAAAAGACTTCGGAAGTTTTTTTATATGCTAGCTTTCATGCCATCTTAAGGTATAGGCTAGCGCATTGGCTATTCTTGAGGAAACGTTATTTCTTTGCTAGATGGGTATCTCAAAAGGCACTAAGAAGAACAGGCATAGAAATCCATCCAGGAGCCGTTATTGGCAAGGGACTTTTTATAGATCATGGAACAGGGGTTGTTATTGGCGAGACTTGTATTATTGGTGACGATGTCACTATATACCAAGGTGTTACCCTGGGCGGTACTGGCAAAGAACATGGTAAACGCCATCCAACCATCGGCAATAACGTGATGGTTAGCGTAGGTGCTAAGGTGCTAGGTTCCATCACCATCGGAGATGATGTCAAGATTGGTGCCGGTTCGGTTGTATTGCATGACATCGAACCATGTTCCACAGTTGTGGGGATACCTGGTCGAGTCGTTAAAAAGAACAATCAGAAGATTACTGTGGTGCATCCTAATGATATGCTAGATCAAGTCCACCTACCTGACCCGGTTCGAATGGAAATGTGCAAATTGCGCATCAGAATAGAAGCGTTGGAAGACGGTAGGGGCAAGCTAACGGATGAAGAAATCGAAGCGGTCAAGCTAGAGAAGTGTTGTAATTGTGGTGACAACCCTGACTTTTTATAGGAGGTAATTATGCAAGTTTATAATACGCTAACACGGAAGAAAGAGACTTTTAAATCCCTTGAAGAAGGTATCGTGAAAATGTATGTTTGTGGACCTACCGTATATGATTATATACATATCGGTAATGCCAGACCTAATGTGATCTTTGATGTGGTTAGAAGGTACTTGGAATATAAAGGGTATGAAGTCAGATATGTTCAGAATTACACGGATATAGATGATAAGATCATTAGTAAGGCCATTGAAGAAGGTGCACTTTCTTCTGAAATAGCAGAGCGCTTCATTACAGAAGCGAAAATAGATACGGATGCACTTGGTATCAAAGCGGCTACCCATAACCCTAAAGCCACTGAAGAGATTGATATCATGATTGATATGATTCTAACACTCATCGAAAAAGGATTTGCTTATGAAGTCAATGGTAGCGTTTATTATGAGACACGTAAGTTTGAGGGTTATGGTAAATTATCCAAAAAGAATCCTGACGATTTGGAGGCTGGCGCTAGAATTCAGATTAATGATGAAAAGCAAAATCCTATGGACTTTGTTCTATGGAAACCCAAAAAAGAAGGGGAGCCAGCTTGGCCATCACCTTGGAGTGAGGGTAGACCAGGATGGCACATTGAGTGTTCTGCTATGGCAAAACATTATCTTGGAGATAGCATAGACATCCATGCCGGTGGTGAAGATTTGGCATTTCCACATCATGAGAACGAGATTGCTCAAAGTGAAGCAGCCAATGACAAACCATTTTCAACCTATTGGTTACATAATGGTTTCATTAATATTGACAACAAAAAGATGTCAAAATCTACAGGGAACTTTTTTACAGTTAGGGATATCGTCAAGTCCTTTGATTATGATGTGATTCGATTTTTCCTGGTATCTGCCCATTATAGAAGCCCTGTTAATTTCAGTGAAGTTTTGATGATGGCTGCAAAAAGTAGCCTTGACAGGATTAAGACGGGTGCGAAATCTTTGGAACGAGCTCACGAGTATGCTAAGCAGGAGGCATTACTTGGGACCGAAATTGAACTGCTAAAGCAATTAGATTCATTCGTTGGTAAGTTTGAAAAAGCGATGGATGATGACTTTAATACAGCCGACGGGGTATCTGTTATATTTGAACTGATCAAATTCTCAAACACCTATGCCAGTAGCGATTCATCAACTACATTTATTCGTAAGATTCACGAGAAACTGAAAATATTATGTGATATACTAGGTATAGTTATTGAAGAAGAAGTTTCGCTTACAGATGAAATAGAAGTGCTTATTGAGAAGAGACAAGTGGCACGTAAGAATAAGAATTTTGCATTAGCTGATCAGATTAGAGATGAGCTTTTAGCTAAAGGCATCATATTAGAAGATACACGAGACGGCGTAAGCTATAAAAAAGGTTAGGCCTTGAGGGTCATTAGGAGGGTTTATGGAGCACATGCTTTATGAGCACATGCATCAGAGTTTTGATGAATTATTTGAAGTATCGGGGAATAACCCAACAAGCTATTCACCTTTGGTGTTAGCTTATATTGGAGACGGCATATATGAACTGATGATTCGTACATATATCGTAAAACTCGGGAACGCGCCTGTGAATGCCATGCACAAGAAAGCCAAAAGCTTTGTGAATGCTGGCGCTCAAAAGGAATTATTTTATAAGATTGAACCTGTCCTTACAGAAGAGGAGATGAATATCTTCAAACGGGGACGTAATGCTAAATCAAACACAAAAGCCAAAAATGCCTCTATGTCTGATTACAAAACAGCGACTGGACTAGAAGCCTTATTTGGCTATTTGTACCTTCAAAAGGATATAGATAGGATTATGACATTAATTGCTAAGGGAGTTATAGGGGATGAGTAATCAAACTGAAAAGTTTATTAAAGGTGCGGTTATTTTATCGTTGGCAGGGCTGATTGCCAAGGTGCTAAGTGCCGTATATCGTATACCACTCAGTCACATGGTTGGCCTTGATGGCATCGGTTATTATGATACTGTATATCCCATATATTCCATATTGGTTGCGGTCTCTTTAGTAGGCGTACCCAATGCTGTTTCAAAAATGGTTGCAGAAGATCTGGCACATGGACAGTATAAGCGAGCACATAAGACCTTTGTTGACAGTATGATTGTCATTGTTATAATCGGGTCAATCGTTACAGCTATCATGTTTTTTGGCAGCAGTGTCATTATCAAGCTTCAAAACTGGGGACCTGAATATAGATTCGTATTATATGGTCTAGCCATATCGCCTGTCTTTATATCCATCACAGGTGCAATAAGAGGTTATTTTCAAGGCATGCAAATTATGAAACCTACTGCAATCAGTCAAGTCATAGAAGCAGCAGGTAAAGTGGTGATAGGATTGGCTTTAGTCCAACTGCTACTTGGCAAGAATCTGGATTTGGTGATGGTTGTGTCAGGTGCTGCAGTAGGCGCATCAATGGGATTCGTTCTGTCAACAATCTATATGCTTATTGTGTATTACAGACATAAACCAGCTTTAAATGCTCAGATTCTACTGGATACTACACCTGTAGAGCAACAGTTTTATGCTGATATTGTCCGAAAGATATTGTTGCTCACTATTCCGGTTACGATTGTTTCGACGGTCTACTCAATTATGAATGAAATAGACTCGGCCATGCTGTATGGCATATTTGGTAATATGGGGTATAGTGCTTCATATGTAAGGGACATATTTGGCAATAAAGCAATGGCATTTACAGTGGTTAATGTGCCACTAACTATAAGCTTGGCACTTGCCATGAGTGTGGTGCCAGCTATAGCGCAAGCCAATAGTCTTAAAGATTATGTGGAAAGAAATCATAAGATTGAAGAGGCCATCAAGTTGGCATTGTTATTTGCATTACCCGCATCAATGGGAATTTTTGTATTAGCAAGACCATTACTTTTTCTACTATATTCAGGTATACCAATAGATCCATGGTTTCTAAGACTCTATAGTATTTGCTTGGTTTTCATGATACTTGGACAGACATTGGCAGGTATTTTACAAGGGATGACTAAGCAATATATGCCGCTTATATCCTTAGGTTTAGCGATAATCGTTAAGATCATATTGAACATGGTATTAGCACCATATTTTATACAAGGTTATGGAGCACCTATTAGTTCCATTATCTATTATGCCATATTTGTTGGACTGAATATGATGATGATCATACATTATAGTAAGATACACATCAATTGGTTCCAAAATGCTGTAAAGCCATTTTTGGCAGTAATTGTTATGGCCCTGGCAGTCTATTATTCCTATCAACTGGTCCATAGCATTATAGGGAGTAACGCCGTCAGTACGGTAGCAGGCATATTCATTGGTGTTATTTCATATGCAATAGCACTTGTATTACTTAGGATAATGACCAGAGAAGATGTATCGGCTATTACTAAAAACAAGAGATTAATAAAATGGTTAGAACGTTATAGATTGTTAAGAAAGTAGGTAAAGATGGAAGATCAAGCAGAATTTAGTGAATTAATTGTATATGGTAGAAATGCTGTATCAGAAGCACTTAAATCAGATAGAAGTATCGATCGAATCATGGTCCTAGACCAAGAGCATCAATCACCACCCATCAACAAGATCATATCGGATGCAAGGTCACAGAATATTGTTGTTAGATTTGAATCTAAAGAGAAGATGAATCAGATAGCAGGTACTGATAAGCATCAAGGCATTATTGCCTTGGTCGCTGCTTATGATTATTTTTCGGTTGAAGAGATATTGCAAGATGCCAAGGACAAAAACGAATCACCATTCATTCTGATATTAGACCAGATTGAAGACCCTCATAACTTGGGTGCCATCATAAGAACCGCTCATATCGTGGGCGTTCATGGTATTATCATTCCTAAAAGAAGGGCTGTTGGCCTAACATCAACTGTCGTAAAAACTTCTGCAGGAGCCATCGAATACATGAAAGTTGCAAGAGTCACCAATATCAGCAGAACCATTGAAGAACTAAAAGCCAAGAATATCTGGGTCGTTTGTGCCGATATGGACGGTCAGATGATGTATGATGTGGATATGAAAGGTGCCCTTGCCATTATAATCGGTTCCGAAGGCGAAGGCGTAGGCAGACTGGTTAAAGAAAAAGCCGACTTCATTGCAAAGATACCCATGAAAGGTACAATTACGTCACTCAATGCATCAGTAGCTGCAGGCGTTTTGCTATATGAAGCTTTAAGACAAAGGTTATAAAGCTATACCAGAGAATTATCAAAGAACTGTCAAAGCGTTATTAAGGCAATATCAAAGAAATATGAAAACAATACTAGGGCAATACCAGGAAAATACTAGCTGAATATCAACAAGGTTATCAATAATTAATGGATTGTTAATAAAATCATTATTAACAAAAAATGGATAGTATAGTATACTGTTAATACTACGCTTTTAGATTGTAGTAGGAGTTAGAAGGCGATATATGAAAGAATACTTATTAGTTGACGGTTACAATATTATTCATAGTTGGGGACACTTGAAAGAGATGGCTGACCATGGTTCCTTAGAAAGTGCAAGAAGTGCCTTAATTGAAGAGTTATCTAATTTTTCAGGCTTTACCAACAATCAAATCATTGTTATATTTGATGGACACTATTCAGCTAATTTGACTAGGACTTATGAACAATTCAATAATATCGAAGTGGTTTTCACAAAGAAAACAGAATCAGCAGATCACTATATTGAGCGGATAGCTGAAGAAGTCGGTCGTGATTATAAGATTACAGTTGCAACATCTGACGGCATGGAACAATTAATTGTTCTAGCAAGAGGTGCATCTAGAATGTCTGCTAGAGAATTATGGCATGAGATTAAGGCAGCAAAGAAATCAATACGGACAGATTATATAGATAATCATACATTGAATAAGAAGAACCTATTGGAATCCCATCTAGATCAAGATGTTATTGATTGGATGGAAAACCTAAGACGTAATTAGGAGGTGGTGCTATGCCACAGACCATGGAAAAGATCTCGTTTGTAGATCATTCTGATGAAAATATACTACATTTTGTCAGAGATAATCATGATAATGCACTCGACTTTCTTATGAGAAAATATAAGGCATTAGTTGAAAAAAAGGCTCAATCATATTTTCTGATGGGTGCATCAAGAGATGACATCATTCAAGAAGGTATGATTGGGTTGTTTAAGGCAATTCGTGACTTTGATTTTTATAAAGAAACATCGTTTTTTTCTTTCGCTGATTTATGTATTACAAGGCAGATCATATCAGCAGTTAAAGCCTCAACAAGGCAGAAGCATATGCCTTTAAACAAATACGTTTCATTAGACAAACCCATATATCAAAATGAAGATAAAACCGGTTTATTAGAGTTGATGCCTTCCAAAAAAGCTACCAATCCAGAAGATGTTTATATTGGGGAAGAAAACAAACATTTCATTGAAGATGCCCTAAGTAAAAAGCTCAGTGGATTTGAGAAAATTGTGTTAGAATACTACATTGGGGGTATAAGTTATGTGGAAATTGCGGAAATACTTGACAAACCGAGTAAATCTATAGATAATGCATTACAGAGGATAAAGAAAAAAGTCCTTGAAATTATTCAGTAGTTATTAGCTGGTGTAGCTCAGTAGGTAGCAGCGCTTCCTCGGTAAGGAAGAGGTCAGGGGTTCGAATCCCCTCACTAGCTTTATTATATAATGTCTATATATC
>JAQICP010000560.1 GCA_027858555.1 Vallitaleaceae bacterium | reverse complement strand
TGCTTCTTTTGATTATTCAATTACTGATATTAATAAATATTCTGATAAAAACAGTGAACTACTAATATATATGTCCTAATAATATGATATTACTATAAAAATGATGCTAATAACGGGATTGTCACAATACAAAATATGGTGCTGATAAAGATAGCCTCTGATGCTAGCCGATCATTACCACCATACTCTTTTGCTAGAATGACAGAATTAGCCGCTACTGGCATTGCTGTTATTATTACTGGTATACCAAGCATCAAACCTTCGAAACCAAGTGCTTTTAGTACGACCATTACCAACAGAGGAATTAGTAACATTCTAATCAGGCAAAATATATAGATTCGCACATTAGTAAACACACTCTTAAGTTTTACGCCTGCTAATGAAACACCTATAACAATCATGGATAATGGTGTCGTCAAACCACCTATCAATGTAAAGCTATCCGCTAAAAAAACAGGTAACTGAAGACCTGTCCAAAATAAGGTTAAACCTATAAATACACCTATGACACCTGGATTTATAATCTGTTTCCAATTAAATTTCGTTTCATCGTGGTGAGGTCGAATTAAGACTATGCCAAGTGTGAACACTAAGAAATAAAATGGCAAATTGAATATTGCCGCATAGACAATCCCTTCATCTCCGAAGATGGCGTAAGCTACAGGAAACCCCATAAAAGCCACGTTAGAAAACATGATCATAAACTTATACGTCCCAACCTCAGTTACGGCTACCCTTAATACCTTAGGTATAATAAAGGTCATTAGAAATAAAAACGAATAAACCCCTAGGGCTATTAACAATATTGATCCAATCTGTGATGATGATAATGTGGACTTCTTTGACATGCTTGAAATAATAAGTAATGGCGCTGTAACCTTGACTATTAGTGATGCCATATGTTTGCTGGCATTATCATCTACTATCCCAAGTTTCCGAACAATAACGCCTACTAATAACACAAAAAACAATACGCCTATTTGATTAATGATTTCGACAAAATCCATCCTAATCACTTCCTAACTTCTATTTTATAGTTTGATTCAAGTCTTGCTTTTTGTATATATGCGAGACATTATTTAAAATCTTTTTCTTACCTATTTTCCCCATTATTACGTTAGTTGTACATTGTTATACTAACTAATAGATTTATATCATTGCCATAATTATATTCAAAATTAAATCCATGCTAGTTTACCTACCATAGATTTACGAATGTCTATTCACTAAAAATAATCTACAGTTTCAATAACAACATCATCTCTCATGTATACCCTAGGAATCCTTTTACCTAATTGACATACGATTTCATAATTAATGGTATCTCTTAAAGATGCAATTTCTTCAACGGTTATAGATGATCCGTGATCCTCACCTATGAGTGTAACCAAATCACCACATACAACAGCCTCTATATCGGTCACATCAACCATAAATTGATCCATACAGATTCTTCCAATGATTGGCGCGAAGTGGCCCTTAATAATAACACGTCCAATATTAGAAAGCGCTCTTGGATAACCATCTCCATATCCCACAGGAATAGTTGCAATTCTTCTCTTACTAGGCGCCGTATAGATGCCGCCATAACTAACCTTATCCCCAGCTTCAATATCTTTAACAAATATGACATGACTTTTAAGGCTAAGTGAAGGTTTCAGCTTAAGTTCTTCATGATTCACTTTATCAGAAGGATATAATCCATAGAGAGCTATGCCCACTCGCACCATAGTACCATGACCTTTTCTGTAATCTATCATGCCAGCACTATTAGACAGATGAATAATTGGTGGTTTAACACCTACATGGGCCAGTTCACTTACGATTCTATTGAATTGAGTAATTTGGTTATCCGTATACGCCCGTGTGCCCTCATCAGCCTTAGAAAAATGAGTGAATATACCTTCTATTATTAGGCCCTTTAATTCGCTAATGGATTTAACTGTATTAATTGTTGCTGCATCTGATTTGAACCCGATACGATTCATACCAGAATCAATCTTGAGATGAATTTTAGCTTCAGCTCCCATTGAAACAGCTACATCTGAAAGTGAATTAGCCATATCTTCTTGATAGATTGTTTGTGTAATATTGAGCATAATCAGATCTGGATATTTATCTACAGGCGTGAAGCCAAAGACCAGCAAAGGTAATTCAATACCAGCTTCCCGTAAAGATATGGCTTCATCTATGGTTGCAACTGCTAGATAATCAATGTCTTCTTTATTAAGCGCTTTAGAAATAGGTATGGCGCCATGACCATATCCATCGGCTTTTATGACAAGCATGACTTTGGTTTGATCACCTACATAATTACTAATATTTGTTAGATTTTCTATGATGCGGTTAATATTTATTTCTGCATAAACACGATGATATTGATTCATGATGCCTCCTAATGTACTAGACTATCTTAATATTATAAAACAAAATTCAAACCTTCTATGATATCACTGGCCATCATACTATACGCGTTAGTACTGCCTAGCATAGCATGGCTGGCCTTGGCATGAACATAGACACCTAGAACTCCAGCAAGGGCTGTGCTACTACCTTGTCCTAATAATGACACTATAATTCCAGCAAGCACATCACCTGAGCCAGCAGTAGCCATACCAGAATGCCCTAGTATATTAATAAATATCTTGTTTTTTACTGCAACTATTGTTCTTGCACTTTTTAGCACCGTTACAACCTGGTATCTGTTGTTGAAGGCCTTTGCAAATTCAACTGTATTATTCAAGATATCATGCCCTTCATATCCTGTCAACCGACTCATTTCACCGATGTGTGGCGTCACGATAATATCGGAAGTTGTGTTTTCAATAAGCTGCAAGTTACTTGCAATGATACTCAGACCATCTGCATCTACCACAATCTTTTTATGACTCATCTGTAGTGCCAGGGCTACCAATCGAATTGCATATGTGTCTGTGCCGAGCCCCGGTCCAATTAATATAGCATCAGCCTGTTCTAATTGTTCTTTTAAAGAATCAAGAAAGAAAAGAAATGCTTTCTCTTCCTTTTCATAAGTACTGATAACTGCTTCTGGCAGTGCTCCAAATATCGCAGCTTGATTACCCAATTCAGTAATAATACGAACCAACCCAGAACCACTTCTATATGCCGCTTTTGCTGAAAGAATTGCTGCGCCACACATAGACATAGAGCCGGCAATTATGATAATCTTTCCATAAATGCCTTTGTGAGATACTATTCGCCTTTTTGGCAGTAACTTCAGATAGCTATCATCTATAATTTCATATTCATAATCAACATCTTCGATATACTTAGAAGGTATGCCAATCTGCTTCAATATTATCTCTCCTGTATAAAATGACCCTGGGTATAAATACAAACCGACTTTAGGTAGTGTGAATGTGACCGTTTTAGTTGCTCTAATAGCGATGCCAAGTACTTGTCCATGATCTGCATGTATCCCAGAAGGTAGATCGATTGCTATTATTGGTTTTTCAGCATGATTCATCATATCTATAAGCGTAGCGTAATCACCTATTATAGGTCTACTGCAATTGAATCCAAATAATGCATCGATTAATAATGTGCTTCTACTTATATGATTACTTGCTTCATCAAGTGTTGAAATAATCACTATTCTCTCCGATACAAGACCATTAATTAAATTGTAATAATAAGTTGTTTCATCTGTCATCTTCGAAACTATGCCTACGAAATAGACAGCCACTGTGTACCCTGCACTATGTAACATATTAGCAAGGGCAAAACCATCGCCGCCGTTATTACCTGGTCCACAAGCAATAAAAAAGCAATGGTCATAAGAATCCACTTCTTCACTTATACCATCCACAATGACGTCATATACACCCTTCGCAGCATTGTTCATTAGAAGAGTAGCAGATATATCCCCATTTTTAACAGCTTGTATATCTATATATTTCATTTCAGAGCTGGTGAGTGTAATCATATTTTTTCTCCTATGACATATGCGACAACGTCTGTACGATTATGGGAAATACTCACATGTAGCATATCGATTGAAAGCAGATCTGCCTTAGTTTTTGCTTTACCATATAATATAATAAACGGTTTGCCAGCTTCATCTCTAAGCACTTCTATCTCTTTCATAGAAAAATCTTTAAAACCAGTACCAAAAGTCTTTGCAACTGCCTCTTTTACGGCAAAATTACCAGCTAATACCTCAGGGTTGTTTTTTCTATTATTGTACAATTCAATCTCTTTATCTGTGAAATATCTTTGAAGAAACCTTTGTTTTGATATTGCATTTTCTATCCGTTTAATTTCAATGATATCATTACCTATTCCTATAATCATGATTCACTTCCATGTATGTTAATCATTTTTGTCCATTAGTCATTCAGGTACTTTTTATCATATGCATCTATTCGATCCGAACCAATTAAATCATGAATATACTGATACAATTCTTCATACTTTTCTTCAGTCTCCGTTTTACGTACCATCTTAGATTTAATTGTTTCTCGAAGTTTATTAATTTCTATGTCGAGTAACTCCAATTCTTTTTTAGAGCATTTTATTTTCTTATAATATATTGCCATACTTTCGTCCAATAATGCCTGATTAACATCCGCAATTACTTTGGGCAACACACCTAACCGATTAATAAGCTTTTCTATCCGTTTATTCACATCTTCAATCTGACCTTTAGCACGATCAAGTTTCTTACGAACACCACCATCACTCATGGCCTCAGACATCCCGTCTTGTATGACCCCCATCAAGTCTTTCTTTACCTGCTGATAGCCTTTCAGATTTTCTATGCTTCTGCTTTGCTCTTTGATTAGTTGATTAAGTTTTTTTTCTGTTATTCTTATACTACGGGTTTTAAATTGATCAAATATACGGTGCCATTCATAATCTAAAACTAGTAAATGCATGTATTCACTTTTCTCATTACTCATGTATCCTCCTACATATAACCAGTTAGTGACATAAACCGTTGTATTAATTTGATAGCTTCTGCTCTAGTCGCATTCTGCTTTGGTTTATAAGTATTATCCGGGTAACCATCTATAATAGCATAATAGTTGACGATGGATATATCCGTACTATAACCGCTACTGGCTATATCTGTGAAACTACTCACAAAATCGACATCGGTATTAATCCCCTTATAACTTAACAAAATATACATATAATGGGCAATTTCTTCTCTAGTTGCATTCTTTATATAATAAGTAACATTATCCTGTCTTGAAGTTACCAAACCGAGTTCTTTCGCAGCTTGACTAAATCCCTCCTTAAAAAACCAATTTTGATTATATGGGAATTCAGTCAATTCATAGTCTCTAATCGATCTGATGAGAAAAGCTAATATCTCACCCCTTGTAATTGTTTTTTCTGGCCTAAATGTCCCATCCGGAAATCCTTCCACAACACCATATCTTGTTACTTGATATATATCATCAGCCGCCCAGTAATAATCGCTAATATCACTAAATACAATTGGTGCATTGTCTTTAGGCGTTATTTTGATGGGCACCACATTACTACTATGCATAATACCTTTTGGGTCTTTGAGAAATAATTGGATTTCATAATCACCTTCGATATTTCATAATATGGCACTTTTGGCATCACTGGAAATACCGCTACCATAAACTGCTTCTAGCTCTTCACCAGTTAAAACTGTTTTTATAGGGATTGGATAATCATTATGATTGGCTTTGTTGATAATCAATGTATATTCGTATATTGTAGTAGTATCATTCGTTGATACTGGATTCCACTTAAAGACGTATTCATTATACTCATTAATGACATTATTAATCTCACTTAAATAAGGATCAGGTACATTAACATCATATGTTTCTTTTGTCATAATTCCTGTTAAATCGAAGAAATAAGCTGATAATCCGCTTACATCAGCAGCTAGTGGTAGATCCAAGTTTTCCTGAGGTAATAGGTTAAAATCATTATAATAATAATAATATTGTGTTGATGATGTAGTAATACGCTCAGTAACATCTTTATAGTCTCTTGTAGTCCTTGCCAAGGATGAGCCATATAGCTGCACATAATCATCCGATAATATTTCTGCTATGTCCCATTTATGACTATAATCTGTTTGGGTATTTCCCAAATAAGTAACCAAATCATAATCTTCTAGATTTCTTAAATCACCATAAGATGTGTCTATCCACTGAGACTTATCCACGTTCTCCTCAGTCAACATATAATAAAACATAAAATGATGGCCATACTCGTGAGACAAAATTCTTGCTATGTCCTTAACCTGCTTCAACACATCGCCATTATATATTTCAATATATCTTCCTGGATTATACACGTATTTATCCCCCACTTTTCCGTAGGAATCATAATATAGACTTGCAATTCCAGGTTTGGGTTCTGGAAATATATACACCGCATCAAGAAGGGATATTTCTTCCCCATGCCCGTTCTTTAGCAGTTCATCATATACAGCTTTTAATTCATATAAATAACGCCACTCAGTGGAGTAACTAATGATCTCTACACCATTTTCTCCTGTGTAAGTGGCAACAATATCAGCTTCACTATAAGCCGCAATACTTAAATTCATTCCTGTTATAAAAAGCAACATAACAATTACGAAGCAAAACTTCTTCATCTTTAACACACCATATCTTTCCATTCAACTTATCTATCTCTATTTTACCAAAGTTCGTCCTTATTTGCACTAAAAAAGACTACTAAGTTTCAAATACATGAATCACTAGTAGTCTTTCAGTTAATTATTATCTAAAGCTGTAAGGCATCTTCTTTTTCTTTTGTAATGAGGTTGTAAGACAATGTCATAAGACTATCAGCAAGATGAACATTTTCTACAACTGCGTCTTTAATAGAGACTTTCAAATCAACAGGTGCAAAGTTCCATATGCCCTTAACGCCCCATTTTACTAAATCATTAGCTATTGTTATAGCGTTTTGCTTAGGAATGGTCAGTACTGCGATATCGATTTTCATCAACTTGACAAAATCTTCGATCTTGTCAATATCTAATATCTCTATACCTCTAACAGTCATACCAACTAACCTAGGGTTTATATCAAATAAACCTTTTACATGAAATCCTCTTCGTTCAAAATCAGTATAGTTAGCTAACGCCTGTCCCAGATTCCCAGAACCAATGATAATGATGTTGTATTGATGCTCAAGTCCTAGTATCTTCCCTATCTCATGATGTAAGTGTTCCACATTATAGCCATAACCTTGTTGTCCAAATCCGCCAAAATTATTCAAATCTTGTCGAATCTGAGAAGCGGTTACACCCATTTTTTCACTTAATTCTTTTGATGAAATTCTAACTAAATCATTTTCAAGCAGATCACCTAAATATCGATAATATCTAGGAAGACGCTTTATTACTGCTATTGAAATCTTTTTATCGTTCATATGGTACCTCCGAATTTACTACTTCAATCTTATTATAGCCATTTGTTAAAACTATGTCAATTATTCTTAATAATTATTATTCGTTTTTTAATACTATCGCTCATCATTTATAGCACTATTCTTGGTACTATTTTTGGTATTATTCTTGGTGTTAATATTGGTTTTATTCTTGGTGTTATGATGGGCGTTATACTTTGAACTATTCTTAGTGTTATTATCGGTGTTATCTTTGATGTTATCTTGGTGTTATCTTGGTGTTATCAGAATACTGTTCTTCGAGTTCTAATTAATATTGTTACTATAATTATTCTTAGTATTTCTTTTAGTGCTTTTTGGGTACTTTCCTCCCAATTCAATTGTAAATATATCAGCCACATTTGATCAGTAATAATGAAGCAACTATTGTTTTTGTAACCCTGTACATATACTTTGAACTAATTCAATCGTCCATAAGAATATTTGCATTTTCTATGAAAAATGTTATGATGTTACAGGAAGAAAGGAGCTATTATGATATTATCCTGTAGTAAAATCTGCAAGTCATTTGGTATCAATCAAATACTTGACCAAATAAATTTTCATATTAATGACAAGGAAAAGGTTGCCATTGTTGGTATTAATGGCGCGGGCAAGTCTACCCTATTTAAGATTATCACCGGTATTATGGAGTCTGATTCAGGTAAAGTTCACATGCTTCCTCAAAAACGCATGGCTTATTTAGCTCAGAATGAAGCGTTAGATACTTCCAATACCATCTATGATGAAATTCTTTCCACAAAACAAAATATCATCGATATTGAGGCTGAACTTACCAATCTAGAGAATCAAATCAGCTTACCTAATCAACCTATGGATATACTCGCGCGATTAAACAATCAATATACTGACCTCAGACATACATATGAGTCATTAGACGGTTATAGTTACAAGAGTTATGTCAAGGGTATTCTTATAGGTCTTGGATTCTTACCTGATGATTTTTCTAAACTTATCAACACCCTGTCTGGGGGGCAAAAAACACGCCTAGCCCTCGCAAAGTTATTAATAGATCAACCTGATATATTATTACTTGATGAACCTACCAATCATCTGGATATCAAGTCCACTGAATGGTTGGAAAATTACTTATCAACATACAACGGTGCCCTACTAATTATTTCACATGATCGCTATTTTTTGGATAAAATCATAACCAAAGTGATTGAAATAGAAAATCATACAGCACAGATATATAATGGCAACTATAGCTTCTATATACAAAACAAAAATCAAACAAAAGAAATTATGATTAAACAATATGATAAACAGCAAAAAGAAATAAAACGTCAAGAAGGCATAGTCCGCGAACTGCGTTCTTTCAAGACCGATAAATTCATCACCAGGGCGAAAAGTCGAGAAAAAGCATTAGAAAAAATTCCAACTGTTGAAAAGCCTCATTTTTTAAAAGATGCCATTCACATACGTCTCGATCCAAAACACGTCAGTGGCAATGATGTCCTTCATGTGGCTGACTTAACTAAGTCTTTTGGCACCTTAGAGCTTTTCAAACAATTATCCTTTGATATTAAAAAAGGAGAGAAGATTGCTTTGATCGGTCCAAATGGTGTTGGTAAATCGACACTTTTCAAGATACTACTTGATGAGCTCATGGCTGATGCCGGCAGTTATCGTTATGGTGCAAAAGTGTATAAGGGCTACTATGATCAAGAGCAAGATCAACATAATGATAACATGACCCTTCTTGAAGATCTTCAGACCTGTTATCCCAAGCTGCCAGAAGGTGAAATACGCAATGTATTAGCGGCCTTCTTATTAACAGGTGATGATGCCTATAAGTTGGTCTCAACCCTATCAGGTGGCGAACGTGGCCGGTTGTCACTCGTTAAGCTGATTCTCTCTCGTGCTAATTTTCTCTTACTTGATGAGCCTACCAACCACTTGGACATTGTATCAAAAAGCATTCTAGAAAACGCACTTAATCAATATAGCGGTACTTTGTTCTTCATATCTCATGATCGCTATTTCATTAATCAAGTTGCCAATCGAGTGCTGGAATTACTACCTTCTGGACTTGTGAATTACTCTGGGAATTATAATTATTATTTGGAGAAACGGGAACTACCTGCTACTAATGAAGATGACGCGGAGTCTATTGTCGAGGTGTCCGAAAGCAAAACCAAATGGCTTGCTAAAAAAGCTGAAGCTACTGAAGAAAAGAAACGACAAAAAGAATTGGAACTAGTCGAAACACGCATTTTTGATATAGAGACTGAACTAGAATCAATCGATCAATCTCTATGCGAAGAAGCTATCTATACTGATCATATTAAAGCTACTGAATTCACCAATAAAAAGGCGCTTCTTGAAGAAGCGCTTGAAGCAGCATATGAAATATGGGAACACTTATCGTAATTAGATGAAACTAGTTTAAATTCTGGTTGCTACTAATCATATATCTAATAACGGTGTTTTCTATT
>JAQICP010000529.1 GCA_027858555.1 Vallitaleaceae bacterium | reverse complement strand
GGTTATTCGGCTTTACTTTCCTTCATTACTTCTCCACCCCACTGTTAGCGGTGAATCTTAATTCAGTTAGTATTGCCTTGTATGATTATCACTTTCACCGCATCTCGTTCTCTCTTCTACTGCAACCTGCAAAGGTGTTAGAATTGAACCCGGTTCAGTTAGTTGATTTCATACTTGTCGCTCACATGGTTGTTATTCTCACCAGGTCAGCGAAAGCAATTATATCACCCACGGTAATCAAAGTCAAGGCTTTTGGGAAAGTTATTTTTATTGCCACAAGATGTAGATAAATAAAGCATTTCAACCCCACAATGTGAATTTATACATAGCATATTTTACAAATTATTTCTCTTTAGTATTCACTCAAGATGATATAATTTTATCTATAAAATCGTGATTGAGAATAATAGACAAACTACTAATCTAGAATAGTTCAGCTCATTGACATCGTTCTCACTAATCTTCACTCTCAACTACCTGTGGATTTGTAATGTAATACGCCTACTCTAAAAAATATTTGTGTCAGTACAAAAAAGAATATACCTACAAGGGGCATGGCAGTTATTAGTGGTATTGGTAACGACACCATATCACTTTTTCCCAGTACAACTAATAACGGGAAATAGCTAACAGTTGCAATTGGTATTATATAGATGAATATCTTTTGAAACCACTTCTTATAGATATCCACTGGATACTGGGCTAGTTGAACACCACCATAGGTAAATGCATTGACAACTTCAAGTGATTGGATTGTCCAAAAGGACATGGTGGCTTGAATGACAAAAAGTCCTAGAAACAAAAACATGCATCCAATAATCGTCATGATTATGATTATGACTTCAACAGATAACAAATTAATATGAAGGGTTACACAAGCCCATATCATTATAGCAAGTCCTTGTAATAATCTTCCGACTCTGATCAGTTGTACCTCCACACCCATCAGTTGTAGCATAAAGCTGCGTGGTCTTAAGATCAGCCGATCAAATCTGCCAGATACAACTTGATGCGAAAACAAGTCGTAGCCTCTTCCAAAACTTTCAGCTAAGGCAAAGCTTGCATTGACCGTGCCATAAAAGAGTGCTATTTCAGGAAGAGTCCACCCATTAATACCGCCAAACCGATCAAATAATGCCAGTATGCCGACAAACTCAATCACTGTTATAAAAAAGTGACCTATTGAGCCAAATATGAAAGATGCCTTATAGACCATTTGGCTTCTAATAGATAGCCGAACAAATTGTATATATAATCTTATACTATTCATGTTAGCCTCCCATCACTACAATATGTTTTTTAGAAACATGGATCATGTACTCACCAAGTATGACGAGTGCAATGGTCCATAAAATGGCATGGGTTGTGGTTAGTAAAAAGTCTTCTGTTCCATACATGCCCAAATAATACCGATACGGCGTATCCGTTAAGCCACTAAACGGCAGTACCTTAAGTATGCCTTGGGCCCAATCTGGAAATAATGGCAGTGGTATGACCATACCAGAAAAGAACATGACTATGGCTGGGAATAACCTGTCCATACCGTCTCCTATTGTAAATAGTACGGATATGGTAATCAGATTGGAGATGGCACATCCAAGTAACACTGCAGCTATAAGAGCTACTATAAATAGTATAAAATTCGTAACACTAAACGGTGTACTTAAGCCATAGGGTTTCGCAATCAGACTTGCTACTATTATTAAAGGAAAGCACCTGAGCAAGGTACCAGCAATTCTCTGTGAAAATATACGTGCGTACCAATAGGCATATAAGTTAAGTGGGCGTAAAAATTCATAAGCTACTTGCCCTTCTCTAATCATAGCCTGAACTTCTCTGTCACCATTCCAAGGGAGCAGCCCCAAGAACGCTTGACCAAGCCATATATAAGTTACGGTCTGACTGAAAGTCATAGGCATGCTACTTTGATTACCTGAAGCAAAAAAGGCATCAAAAACCATAATGAACAGACCACCAAAGAATATCTGAGTAAATATACCAGCAATAGCCGCCATTCGATATTGAAGTAATAACAAAATTCGCACCTTAATAATACCTACAAATACTTTCATACTTCAAGCACCTCATATAATTCACCGATGATTTCTTCTATAGAAGCATTTTCTATTAAAATGTCCTTAATTCTAATTCTATTAGATAGTTCCTGTATCACATCGGATATGTTAACGACATCTGGATTGTAACCATAGACTACTTTGCCTTTTTGATATGCTAACATGGACAATCCCTCAATCTGAAGTGCATGAGATAGAGCGGATTCAACTTCGCCTGACTTATTACCGAGGGATGATGACTCTATTCCTGTGGATGCCGCATTACCAAATGGTTCAAACGCCACACTGATTTTTCTTTCGTCCGTGACCATCTTACGAAGACCACCAATGCCACCATCGTAAAGTATCTTACCCGTGCCAATGATAATTGTTCGATTACATAGGGCTTCGATATCATCCATATCGTGAGTGGTCAAGATGACAGTCGTATTGTATGCCTTATTAATGTCTTTTATGAATGCCCTTACCGCTAATTTTGAAATGGCATC
This sequence comes from Vallitaleaceae bacterium, assembly GCA_027858555.1. Lineage (GTDB taxonomy): Bacteria > Bacillota > Clostridia > Lachnospirales > Vallitaleaceae > JAQICP01. The sequence continues at coordinate 13,652 of JAQICP010000529.1, read as the reverse complement.
AAGCCCAATGGTGGGCTCATCTAAAAACAACGTACTTGGGTTGTGAAGTAGGCTTGCTGCGAGTTCACATTTCATCCTCTGCCCTAGACTTAATTGCCTCACTGGTGTTGTTATGATATCAACCAGATTCAGCCGTTCTATTAATTCATTCTTTCTTTTTATATACATCCGGTTTTCTATTTTGTAGATATCTCGCAGAATTTCAAATGAATCAATGACCGGTACATCCCACCACAATTGGGAACGCTGGCCAAAAACAACCCCGATATCCTTCACATGCTCTTTTCTTTTTTTCCACGGTGTTATGCCGTTCACCGTGCATTTGCCAGAATCCGGTACCAGTATGCCACTCATTATTTTTACTGTTGTAGATTTTCCTGCCCCATTCGGTCCGATATAGCCTACCAGTTCGCCTGGCTGTATTTCAAAATTGATATTTTCTAGAGCCCTAATAAGTTTGTATTCAGGTTTTATGAATTGTTTGATAGATGCCTTCAATCCTTCTTTACGAATTGCGACTTTGTACGACTTGCTTATATCCTCAACCACAATATGTCCCATCAATACCCCTCCCGTATGATACTTGATTGTAAGGCTAATTTCCAACCAATATACCATTATATCAAACTTTGACCAGCTTTTATAGGCTTCATTCTATTATACCAAAACAATGCACTGAAAGTTCCGCCTTGTCCTTCTATATTTCTTTCAATATAAGGATAAGGCGCTTTGGCATGAAAAGTTCCTACGCCGAACTTGCCTATTTCAAAAAAATATCCTAGCCACCAATTAGTGACTAGGATATATAGCTGTTCTAGAATATTGTATCTCTTTTTAGTATGCCTATAACAGTATGCCTGTAATAATATACCTGTAACAATATGTCTGTAAAAGTATGCCTATTATATGAGCCCTTTATATTGTTTAAGCAACTGAATGAACTCTTGTCTATATGGATCAGCTGTCATGCCAAAGTATGTCTCAAGGGTTTCAATCAAATCACCCACTGCAGTATAATCAATGTATGTTTCATTTCTAAGAATCATACCAAAATTCGCAACACTCGCTGCCCATAATAAATTGGTATTGTCAGTTATGCGACTATAATAGTCATCACTTGTGACTGCATATCTAAGCAGTTTGCTTTCATCTTCATCAGGTTCTTTGTATCTGATATCTATTGTACAAAACAATTCAGTGCTTTGTAACCTCACAGTCTCTTTTAATATAACTTCGTAAAGAGCTGTGACAGTATGACCTAGACCCAATTCACCAGCATCTTTAGTGTCGTCATTAAAATCTTCATTTGCCATGACTCTATTCTCATAGCCTACTAGTTTGTATGCATACACAACGCTGTCATTGAATTCGATTTGTAACTTCACATCTTTTGCTATGGCATACATGGTACCGGCAAATTCTTCTGAAAATACTTTTTCTGCTTCAGAGATTGTATCAATATAAGAATAGTTGCCATTGCCTTTGTCTGCTAGGGTTTCTGCTATTTCATCATTATAATTGCCACGTCCAAAGCCGAGTACACTGAGGAATATATCAGAATCTCTTTTATCTGCTATATAATCTTCTAAGTCTGATTGGTTCGTAATTCCTACGTTAAAATCACCATCAGTTGCAAGTATTACTCGATTATTACCATTTCTGATAAAATTCTCTTCGGCTAATTGGTAAGCCAATTGTATGCCTTCACTGCCTGCTGTTGATCCGCCAGCTCTTAGGTCGTTTAGCGCTTCAATGATGACATCATGATGATTTCCCCTTACACCATTAAGTACCACGCCTGATGCACCAGCGTATACAACGATTGATACACGGTCATCTTCATCAAATTGTTCTGCTAGAATCTCGAAAGCATCTATTAAAAGTGGTAACTTATTAGCATCACTCATGGAACCAGATACATCTAGTAAGAACACGATGTTATTGTCAGGAAGTGCATAGATTGGTAAGTCGTAGCCTTGCATACCAATCATTAGCAATTGATTGTCCTCGTTCCATGGACACTCAGCAATCGCTGTGTTAATACTAAACACGTCTTCTGTTGATGGTGTTATGTATTCATAATCGAAGTAGTTAATCATTTCTTCAATTCTAACCGCATCTGCTGAAGGTGTAACACCATAATTGATCATGTTACGAATATTAGCATAGGCCGCAGTATCCACATCAATACTAAAGGTTGAAACACTCTCCGCGCCTGTAGTTGTGAATGTGTTTTCTACTATTTCTTGATAAGTCTCTCCCTCAATGCTGATTGGTTCATTGTATACATCATCTGTGCTTTCATATGCCGTATCAGCTTCTGTTGTATCATATGCCATATCAGCTTGTGGTTGTTCTTCAACTGATGACTCCCCAGCCGGTGCATCTGTGTTATCACTAACATCAGTCGTACCTGCATCATCTCTTTTACTATCTGTATAATCGTCTGACTTAGAACACCCACCAATCATACCAACTACCATTATCAATGTTACCAACATTACAAATATACTCTTTTTCATAAAAATACCTCCCTTATCTTCTCTTTAGTTTTTGTTGCTTTACTATAAGACGAGATAAAACGAAGTTAAGTTCCATCTTTGTCACATATTATTAATTATTTGGTAATATTAGTTAATACATTTGTAATATATTGAAAAAAGCTAACATCCTCTTTTTTGAAACAAATGTTGAGTTTGCTACAGATGTATTCTTTATTGGAATTGAGAACTATCCTTCAAGATAACAAGGTATACCTCCTGTATGCATTTTACTATGTGAAATTATTCTCATGGAAAGCCAGTACGCGTTTTATCCCACCCTACCTCTTTCTATGCAGGATAAATTGTTCTCATGGAAAGTTCCCATAAAGAACTTTTCTATTGCATAAAAAACCATCAATATTAGATGATTTCTAATATTGATGGTTCTATGTAATGACTATGCAAAGAATACTATATATACCTATCTAAATATAGATTGGGTCACATTCGTAAGAAAATTCAGCAATAGATTATTATCATAGAAAATCAGCACAACCGTGGACTTGTCTATCAAGGCTTGTAAGTCACCGCCACCTTGCATGCTAACAATCAGATACAGTCCTAAAGAAAGAACCCATAACATAATGACCCCTGTAATAAATCCTAGTATAAGTCCACCGACATGGTTCACTTGTTTTAGAACTGGTAATTTTGCTATTAGATCTAATATATTAGTTAATATCCCTATGATGATTAATCCTATAATGAACAAGATTATGAATGCCATTACGTTTATAGCAATGGTTGCTAAAAAACTAGATACATAATCCCCTGCCTGATTATTGGCATTAATGCCTAGTGCATTATAGATCTCACTGTTGTCATTTTCGATTAAAAGAGTCTTAAGGAAACCTGGTACCTCTATCCCTTGAATCATTTCTTTACGGTCAATATTAGAAACGACCGATTGGGACAATGCATTTAAATCCAGTGCATCTGCTATCTTCTCCTGAAAAAAGCTAAACAACTTTGTTGATTCTATCAAAAGACCACTTAAAAAATGGTAAAACACATAAGCGAAAATCAACGCAATAACTGTCGACAAGAATCCAAATACCGTTGTAATTAACCCTTTGATAGCACCTGCTACACTACTAAATACGATTATACCTATGAATATAAAATCTAAATATGTCATGCTCTCACCTCTATATATCTTTCATCCTAATAACTTCATAACTGGACGGGTACTCGATTAAGTAATACTCCTTGCCAAGACTAATGATATCACTAACTGGACGAGAAGTCTTGGTAAACCATATTCTCTTACCATTATCATATTTCTCAATCTGATAATCTGTAATTAGATAGTAACTAGATTCATCTGATTCAAAGCCAATTAGTGGTGTTTCCAACTTTGTATTATTAATTTCTTTGCCTTCGTAATCTATGATTACCATATAACTCTCCATGGTTAACTGGTCAAGGAGGGACAACATGATACCGTCTTCTGTCATCACATAATCAGTAAGCATCATATCTAGATTGTATGTGGCTACTAAACTAGGACCATCTTTTAAGTCATAAAAAATAAGTGCATGATCCGAAAATCCAATCATATGATTACCTTTATAGAACTTAACCTCTGCTAACCATTCATCCGGTAAAATCTGTGCACCAATAATGCGATTAGGATCCTGTAATGTTGCATCTCCAAAGCCTAAAAATATTAAGCTGGAATTCACACTGCCCTGGTCAATTGTTATATGATTAATAGCAAGTACATCACCTTTAGGCGATAAATCCATCGCTATTGGATACCCATCTTCTTCGATAATAATATCTCTAGTTGCGGCAAACTTACCAAGTCGATTGTATATGTCTATACGATAACCATGATCTGTTTCAAGAAGAAATGTCATTGCACCGCCTTCATTTACATCCGCCATCAGAATAGCATACTCCGTACTAACCTTCGTTAGCAACCCTTCGCTATTAAATAAATAGGCATCTTTACCATTAATATCCACAACGCAACTATAGGCACCTGCACTTAACAGGGTTGCATTAGGTGCATAAAAGGACTGATCCCAAAGATGTTCACCATCCGATGCGATTTTTTTGAAGCCATTAATTGAACTGATATAGATATCCCCGTCATACACATGGATATCATAAGTTGTATTTTCAGTAAAACTTTCCATATACACAGGTTCAAAAAATATCTCACCGCCATTAAAATTATAGTAATATGGCTTTACAAATAAAGCTTATAGGACCGCTACAATAATTATAATAGCAACTAATATCAGTTGTAAGTTAGCGCGTTTTATGCTTTTCATATATAGTCCTCAAATCATATTTCTCTGTTAGTAATGAATCAAATACGCACATACCATAACAGTGTGTGGCTAATCTTTAAGAACCTTATTATATTCTTCTATATATTCTTCCGCTGCCTTTTCCCATGTAAATCTTGATTGCATCCCTCTTCTTATCAAGGTATGCCATTTGGTCTTATCAATATATACTTCAATGCCGCTTTGTATGGCCCTAATAAACTCTTCTCCATTAAAATGGGTAAAACTAAAACCTGTACCAAGTTTTTGATCTTTTGTATAGTCTATAATTGTATCAACTAGCCCACCTGTTTCTCTAACAACGGGTACTGCACCATACCGCAGACTATATAATTGAGACAGGCCACAAGGTTCAAATAAAGATGGCATTAAGAAAAAGTCTACAGTACCATATATCTGTCTGGCTAGCTTCATATTAAACTGAATCGTCACACTAACTTTGTCAGGGTGCTGCGAAACCAGTTTAAGTAACTTCTTCTCATATTCTTCTTCTCCAGAGCCAAGTATGACAAATTGGACATTCTCTCTAATCAATTGTTGCATAGCATATATAATTAGATCAATCCCTTTTTGCTCAGCAAGTCTAGTAACCACGCCCAACATTGGAATCTTTTCGTCAACCGTTAAACCAAGCTCTTTTTGCATAGCTAATTTATTGGCTTTACGCATCTCTATAAAGGTCGTGTCGTCAAAATTATTCACTAGTTCTTTATCTATTTCTGGGTTGTATTTATCGTAATAGATGCCATTTACGATACCGATGATTTTATAACTATTTTTTCTAAGTAAGCCATCAAGTCCATAACCATAACGATCTGTTTGAATTTCCTTGGCATAAGTCTTACTGACAGTGGTGACTAAATCAGCGTAAACAATACCGGCTTTCATAAAACAGATCTTGCCATAATACTCAATAGCCTCTGAGTTGAAATATTTGGTGGATAGGTTTAGATTATGTAATGACTCACTTGGAAATACCCCTTGGTATTGAAGATTATGAATGGTAAAGATTACTTTAATATCTTCATAAAACTCAAGCTGTGCGTATTCTTCTTTTAGAAACAACCCGATAAGTGCAGTCTGCCAATCGTTCAGGTGGATAATATCAGGTTTGATATCTAAGAAAATCAACATTTCAAGGGTTGCTTTACAAAAGAATCCAAATCGCTCGTCATCATCTTTATAACCATATATATTATCACGCTCAAAATAATGCTTATTACCAATAAAGTAGGTTACTAAGCCGTCTTCATCAATCTTATAAACTTCTGCTACGTTGGCTTTCCTGCCCGCTTCTACAATGAAGCTAAAAGCCTTCTCTATGGGGAAATCATCTTCGATGCCTTTGTATTTAGGCATGACTCGAATCGTATTAATACTCGCAGTATTAAGCGCATGAGGTAATGCTTCTGCTACATCTGCCAATCCTCCAGTTGCTTTGAAAGGTATAATTTCAGGGGATACAAATAGTACGGTTAATGGTTTAATCATAAAAGGCCTCTCTCGTCATGAAATATACTACAAGAACATTATAGCATAGTGATAATTCATGAACAATAAGAAGCCTCATTATTACTGTTATTGGTTCTGTATTCTATACATCTAATTTCATGTCACCAAACTTAATCCACCCTTTTTTACGCATGACTTCTGAGAAAAACAGAGCAAGTATAGCTGGAAAAATAAAATGCATGAGAATAATCTTAATCAATAAGACAACCGGCTCTGAGCCCGCAATCATTGTATCCCAAGTCATAAGTTGACCTACCAGGCCAGAAGTACCCATACCACCACCTGAGGCATTATTCTCCATCTTGAATACGACAGTTGCAATTGGCCCAAGGATGGCACTGGTAAGAATCGGTGGAATCCATATCCTTGGATTTTTAACAATATTAGGTACCTGCAGCATACTGGTTCCAAGCCCTTGTGCAACAAGACCGCTTACTTTATTCTCCCTATAACTTGATACTGCAAAACCGACCATATTAGAGGCACATCCTACCGTTGCTGCCCCCGCAGCCAAACCGCTGAGTCCAAGTATAATGGAAAGGGCTGCAGAACTTATTGGTAGCGTTAACATAATGCCCATAATCATAGAAACTAAACTCCCCATAATAATAGGTGCTTGCTCAGTAGCAAGAATAATCACTTCACCGATAAACGTCATGAATGAAGAAATGGCAGGTCCAATAAGTAAACCTATTGTGCCACCAGTTAAGATAGTAACCATAGGCGTTATTATAATATCCAGTTTTGTTTTCCCAACAACCAATCTACCAATCTCGATACCAACAACCGCTGCTATAAAAGCGCCCAAAGGTTCACCTGGACCAATCAACACAACCGTGCCGTTAGAAAATGCAGCCCCACTAATAATTTTGGCTGCATATGCACCTATAAATCCTGTCACCGCTGAAGAGTAGATCACAAGTGGTGATGCTTTGAACTTGATAGCCACACCGACACCAATACCAACACCAGTCATAACTGTTGCCATGGTGCCCATCCAAACAATGGCATCGATATTAACTAAGTTACCTATTTGTTTAAGAATCAACCCTACAATTAAAGTTGCAAATAATCCGAGTGCCATACCGCTGAATCCATCAATAAAATACCGTGTAACAAACCCCTTGAGTAGTTCTTTTTTCTTCATGCAATCCTCCTTGTATAGTCTCGTGTCTTGTCACTTGTAAGTAAAAAAACATGTACAAAATTAGTTCGAAATATTATGTATGCAAATACCCTTTTTCACTTAACGCCTCTTCAATCTCATCCAGTATCATTTCATCTGATGCTTGGATTGTATGATAATGTATGCCTTGTGTTAATTGTAACAGTGGCACAAATCCTTCGTCTTTTAATTTTTTCATAAATGCTTGTAAGTTCTTTCTCGATTTCAGCATTATGTTTGCTGATATTTCACCATAAACAGGATGAGTGACAATGACGTCTAATACCTCACCACCTAAATCAATAATGGTACTTAACTCATCTTCAATATCCGACCTATCGTGGCTCACAGCAACAACTCGTTTATAAGTGGATTGATCCACTGTATAAATCATATAACCTTCTGATGTGGATATGACATGAACACCTTGAGCCTTTAAAAGTGCAACATCTTGAACAATGACTTGCCTACTTACTTGACAAGCCAAAGCCAGTTCTGTTCCAGTTATTGGTCCGTTAGATTGCTCTAATAATTTTACTATTCTTTTTCTTCTAGTGCTTAATTCCATAGGAAACCTCACTAATTTAAGTCATTATAGATACTAACAATTAAACCATGTAAATCCATATCCTATTATAACAACAATTGTTTTTATATGCAAAATATACTTCTATCATCATCACCTATATGTTATGTTACTTATTACTCGCATTGACTAAGTGGAATCACTAGTTCAAAAGCCACACCATCTTCTGTATTACAAGCGCTATATGCTATCTCATGGTAATTGAATATATTAGCTGATATGGCAAGGCCAAGTCCTGTACCTTGTTTCTTATCACTTGTTTTTGCCTTATAAAAACTTTCCCATATAAAACTTAATTGATCTTCAGGAATGGGGTCGCCGTTGTTTTTAAAAGTAATTTTTATCTTATCTTGATTGACTACTTGTTTGGCAATAATCTGAATATTACCACCTTCTGGTGTATGTTTAAATGCATTATGTATGATATTTCTAAAAGCCTGCTCTATTCTGCCTTCGTCTCCACATATTATGCAAGAGTTACCCAAGGGTTCATATAACCAATTGATGCCTTTATTTTCAGCAATAAATTTATGGGTATTATGAATGCTATCAAGTAATACGCCGATATCAAACTTTTCTTTCTTCATATTGAAGTTACCAGATTCTAGTTGAGATAGGTCCAATAATTCCTTAATCATCTTACTCATTTTCAATGCTTCTTCTTCAATTATAATGTAATATTCCTTTATCTCCTCTTCACCGTCAACCACGCCATCGCTTAAAGCTTCTATGTAGCCATTAATAACAGATAGTGGTGTTTGAAGTTCATGAGATACTTGTCCTACAAATCTTTTTCTAAGCACATCAAGATGTTTCTCTTTTGATAACTCATGTTTTAAATCATTGATGGTTTTTTCAAGATACGTAGTCAGCTCATTAAGTGTATACCCCAGTTCACCAATCTCGTCTTTACGATTACCGATATACTTGGCTTTAAAATTCAACTTACCCATCTCTTTGGCAATACTGTTGAGTTTAGTAATAGGTCTAGACATGCTCTGCGCTAAAATAAATGCAAAGATGGCTGATATGAATGTAGCAAGTATACCTATGATCACGAAGAAACCTTTTATTGCATTAACCGTATTGTCAATAGATTCCACTGGGATGCCAAGTACCACGATCTTACCGTTAGATAATTCTTGTCCATACATTAACCAAAGGCCATTTTGTCCACCCATCTTATTGTCACAGATATAGGCTGTCATGTCATTATGACTTACTTCCTTGACAATCAAACCCTTCTTGTAGAAAAAACCCTCTTGAATCAACATATCGATTGTGACAGTTTCATCATATACATTGATTTCACCGCCAAAGATATAGGCTATATAATCGATTTTAAGACTCAGTTCAATCAAGGTTTCACTCTCTTCATAGGCATCATCAACACTATCGGCTATCTCAATCATATCATCCACCTTACTACCATAATAGTACGTGCTGATATAGATATTGATGCCTAAAAATATGATTAATAGAACCAACAAAGCCATGCCTATGAAATATACAAGTACTCTTTTATTAATTGACATTATATTACCTCAAGGATTGCCTTTTATTTTACTTCAAATCGATAGCCTACGCTTCTGACAGTATGTATTCGTTCCCCTTCATGCTCTAACTTTTTACGGAGTCTTTTGACAATGGTATCAACCGTGCGATCATCGCCATAAAAATCATAACCCCATACCCGATTCAATATCTGCTCTCTTGACAGTGCCCGATTCTTGTTATCGGAAAAAAACATGAGTAAATCATATTCTTTAGGGCTGAGATTCACTTCAATATCCCCAAGTTTAACTTGTCTTGATAGGGGACGAATTGTGATGTCTCCATAAGTCACTATATCGTCAACTTCAGTTTTACCACTACGTTTTAGAAGTGCTTTTACTCTAGCAACTAATTCTCTTGTGCTAAATGGCTTTGTCATATAGTCATCCACACCCAAATCAAACCCCAGTAATTTATCGTCTTCCTCGCCTCTTGCTGTTAGCATGATCACTGGCAAATTACTGGTTTTTCTGATAGTCCTACAGACGCCATATCCATCTAGCACGGGCATCATCACATCTAGAACTACCAAGTCAATAGACTCGTCATTGAATATGGCAAGAGCATCCATGCCATTAGCGGCCTCAAAAACTTGATAGCCTTCTTGTTTAAAATATTTTACAATTAATTGCCTAAGTCTGTCTTCATCTTCTGCAATTAGAATATTTATATTATACATATCATACTCCTCTCTTATTGCAATAGGAAAGTTCTCCATGGCAACTTTCCACGCCTAAACAACTTATCCTATATTGAAAGGGATACTGTGGGATAAGATGTGTACCAGAAGTACACTTTGTTCTTACATTCTATCAAAGTTGTATGGCAGTTATATGGCTAAACCAGGCTGTTGTGCTTTTATAGATCTAGCTTATATCATTCCCCAGGTGAAAACTCTCCAAATGAAATCTGCCAAGTGGCCTCCATCATGGCATCGTAATCCATATAATACATATTGGTATCTGTATCTATTAATTTTACATAATACTTATCCGTATCAAAAAAGTACACAGTGCCTGAGCTGCTACTGCTTATACCGTCTTGAATATAGGCATGCTCACCATCATACGATATCACATATACAACGAAAACCAAACCTGTCTCTTCAAGGGTATCAATTATCTTAACTGGTTGGACCCCATTTTCTTTATAATAGACACTTCTATCCACCCTTGTGCCATAGATGATGCCGTTATTCATCACATAGTAACCAACGACACCTTCTTGTATGATTTCCACTTCGCTACTTACTAAGTCCATACTAAGTAATGTGTTGGTTCCGTCAATAAAATAGATATGTTCGATCTCATCATCAAATCGAATATTGGTAAAGTCTGAAATATCATGAAATAATACCTGATCTTCTTTAGTATCTGCGTCGAAGTAAGTGTATTTCACCAGTTCTCTCGATTCAAGGGTAATACGCCTCAAACCATCATCACTGATATAGCTGCTAAGGTTAATTGGAATATTAGCCAAAGAACTGGCTTCCTCTATCTTACCGTCTTGATATATAATCAGCATCTTACTGTCTTGCCTGTCCAATATCTCAACTACTGTCAATTCTGAAGTTGCATAACGAATGCTCATATAATCATAGCCTTCATAAGTTGCCGTAACCTGGTCATCTTGAAATACGTGCCAGGTACCGGTGCTAGGTGAACCTATAATTGATATGCCCTTATTAGTCACACAACTGATAATACCGTCTTCTTCTATTTCAGTAAGGATAACAATCCCATTATCATTATCATAAGTACAATAAGCCGTCACATCCCCGCGACTTCTTAGGTAGTAACATTTATCATTATACCATTCAAAATAATCCATGGGCTTTTCACTGGAATCAATATGTATAAATTCACCGTCTTGATATAGATATAGCTGGTAGAGAAGGTTTTCATAAATAATCAGCCCTATTATTTCGCCTTGTTTCAGGTACCTGATACCTTCCACTACGCTACCATTTATATCAAGGTCTATTATGTCCTTGCCATTATATAGGTAGTAATCCATGCCATGTGTATATACCACTGATGATGAATGGTTCCTAGGCGGATAGATATTCCAGACAGGATCTGCTATTAGTCTATCTTCATCATAATACTGAAGTTCGTATAACTTATCCTCTACCAAGTAATACTGCACAGCATTCTCTAGGTCTTCTTTAGAGATATCGCTCTTGTTATCAATCTTTTTATCTGAACCATTTTTAACAAAATATACACCTGAAGCTTCCGAATAAAAGCCAATGGGTATGGGTTTTTGAAATGAAATAACAGAACTAAATAAAACAATACCAATCAGTATCATCATCAACGTGCCCATAAAGATAAGCATAGATTTATTCTTTTTTGAGATGCCGCTTTTTTTCAATACCGCTTATTTTTTAGTTAGTCTTTCTGACTTTTTAACCCTTCGAACTTTTTTTGGGTCACCAACCGCTTCTAAATCCTCAACTAGAAAATCACCAGAAATACCACATGATGGACAGTAACTTAGCCCCTTGGGCAATTCTGTTAGACATGATTTACAATACATATAATCACCTCACTCACTTCCTATAGTATACATGATGTTATTTACTAGAGACAAGGAAAATATAAAAGCAGAACACGAGTTGTGCTCTGCTTTTATGATTAATGTTAAGTTTAATAATACATAATAGAACTTATAGCGTTATTCCAAAATACTTGTATCGTGATTATGCTTTATTAGCTATCTCATAGATCAGTCTTTCTGAATCTGCCCAGCCAAGGCAAGGATCCGTGATGGATTTACCATAGACATTATCCCCGATAGCTTGACTGCCTTCTTCTATGTAACTTTCAATCATAAGTCCTTTAACATATTGTTTAATTTTCGAGTCGTAGTTTCTATTATACATGGTCTCCATTGCTATCTTAGGCTGACGTTCGTATTTCTTATCTGAGTTGTTATGGTTTGTGTCAATAATGATAGCAGGATTGGATAAATGCTTCGTTTCGTAGTTTTCAATCACATCTATAATCGATTCATAGTGATAGTTTGGTATAGATGTGCCATGAGCTGATAGAGAACCCCTTAAAATGCTATGGGTTAGCGGATTGCCTGAAGTTGCCACTTCATTACCTCTAAATATAAAGGTATGTTCTACCTGTGCTGCCCTTATAGCATTGAACATCACGGTCAGATCGCCACTTGTTGCATTCTTCATGCCTGTTGGCACTTCGATGCCACTTACCGCCAGACGGTGTTGCTGGTTCTCAACAGATCTTGCACCAATTGCCACATAACTTAATATATCATCTAAGTAGGCATAATTTTCAGGATATAACATCTCATCAGCGCAAGTCAAATATGTTTCACTAATAGAACGGATATGCATCTTCCTCATGGCTAATATGCCTTCAAGCATATTGGATTTTTGTTCAGGATCAGGTTGGTGAAGCATGCCCTTATAGCCTTCACCGGTTGTCCTTGGTTTATTCGTATAAATTCGTGGAATAAGCAGTAGTTTATCCTTTACTTTTTCTTGTACTTTCGCAAGTCTATTAATATAATCAACAACAGCATCTTCATTATCTGCTGAACATGGTCCGATGATTAATATGAATTTATCACTTTTACCTTCCAAAATAGCCTTAATCTCCGCATCTCTCTCAGCTTTGATTTTTTGCAGTTTCTCAGGCATTGGGAGTCTTGACACAATCTCCTGAGGTGAAGGAATCGCTTGAACAATTTTAAAACTCATATGGTACCCCGCTTCTATGATTACCTAGTTAATTAGTTGCTTTAATATTAAAGTAGAATCTAGGTGAAGTCAAGTTGGAAATGTTACAAACTTATGTCAACTGTTTCATATATGTTATAGTTGTTTTAAATAATCGCATATCCATTGCTTTTAATATTATAAGAACCTATAATAAATACATAGTAATAATTGATAAATATTAATTTTAATTACTAATTTTTTCAATATTTTTACTCCTCCCTTATATAATATTAAATAA
>JAQICP010000487.1 GCA_027858555.1 Vallitaleaceae bacterium | reverse complement strand
GAATAAGCTTCCCCAGATATTCTGTGATTTCAAAAAGACTCATATCCTTTTTAGTGGCATCAAAGGCTTCGCAGACAATTAATCCAATACCTGTTGATAGATTTAGAGAGTCAATGATCTCTATATTTCCAAACATAAGCAACTCTCTGGCAATACATGCATTTTGATACGATGCTGACATCTTTGATGAAACGCATATAACTAAAATATCATAACCTTGTTCAATGAACTTTTTATAAGCTACAAAGTAGTCATCTGGAGATGGTGCAGCCGTACTTGGCAGTTCCCCATGTATCTCTACTAAATTGTATAGATCTCTTTCCATCAATTCAAGTCCATCTTTGTAATCTCGCTCACCAATATTGACATAAAGTGGTACAATTTCAACTGCCATCTGGTCAATTAACACCTGTGACAAATCACAGGTACTGTCTGTAATCAATTTGATTTTTTTCATATTAGCACCTACACAAAACCTATTTTATCATTAGGCCAAAAGTATTACAATATACAAAGAACAAAGTGTACTTCCAGTACACGGTTTCACGTAGTAAAATTGTTCTCATGGAAAGTTCTGGTTTTTTTATAAGAACTTTCCTATTGAAAAAAGGTCCATCCCGTTATTCTATAATATGTTATAATATTTTCTCAGAAGGAGTAACATATGGAACCTGGACAGTTTAAAAAAAAGCTAATCGAATCTTTTATAGGCAATGTAGCCACCATGCTACTGAATCTTGCTTTTCCCTTTGTTGTTACCACACTTTACGGTACTACAATACTTGGCAAGTTCACATATAACTTGTCAATTATTACCATATTCTTATTTGTGGCTTCACTGGGACTTTCAGTTGGGTTGATCTTTTTCATACCAAGAACTGGTAATCGTTACGTCAGTTCCACACTGCTCATTAATATGGTGTTGAGTCTTCTTTTGATGTTTGCAGGTTTTCTCATATTCAAAGATATTGAGATGCGTATCATGCTGCCATTTCTGTGGTTGCTTTCAGCTGAAATTGTTTTCAAATCCCTGTTCCAAACCAAACATCAGATTAAGGAGTTTTTCTTTATAAATCTTCTGGTTCATCAAGGTATAAAAATTGGTCTAGCATTATTACTCGGCTTTTTCATAGCACCAACACTGATTAATCTAATTATAGCTTCCTACATCGGTCTTATTATAGCACTGGTCATATATCTATATATGAACCGAGATATGATAGGTCCTATTAATTTTTCCATAGCTATCATAAAGTACTCACTACCTTTATCTGTCAGTAATCTAATCTATGTTTTTATGATAAGTATCGATAAGATCATGATTGGTAATATCAAAGGCAAAGATGCTGTTGCTATCTATGCAGTTGCTTCCATGTTTGCACTCATTCCGTCTATATTCCTCACAGTTTTAAATACCATTTTCCCAACAGTCATCTCGAAGATGTATCATGAGGGTAAGATCGTTGAGCTTCAAGCCATCTACAAAAAATCTGTTCGTATTCTCTCTATTATCTCAACCATCACTATTATGATCATCATATTCTTTAGCAATGACCTACTCGCTCTATATGGACCTGAATATTTGGAAGGACGAATTGTTCTGATCTTCATTGCCATTGGCCAACTGGTTAATGCTTCAGTCGGTTCTGTATGGTTCACCATCACCATGACTGGTCATAGCAACTGGAATATGTATGGGAAACTGGTAACATTTGTAATCAATATCACCTTGAACATCCTATTAATCCCACGCTTTGGAATTGGCGGTGCCGCCTTCGCTACAATGGCCTCTACTTCATTTTCTAATATACTTGGATTCATAATTGTGAAGAAGATTTTCAGCGATGCCCTTGCTGAAAGTGAGCTATCATAAAAGGAGATAGTCAAAATCAATCGACCATCTCCTGATATACTACTTCTTATGAACTATCTTATCTCTATAATTTCTTAAGCAATTCTTCTCTCAAGTCTTCATAGCCAGCTTTACCAAGTAATGCGAACATATTCTTTTTATAATCTTCTACGCCTTCTTGGTTAAATGGATTAACAGCTAATAGATAACCACTAATGCCACAAGCCTTTTCAAAGAAATAAATCATTTTACCAAAGTTATAGGCATCCAATTTAGGTAGTGTTACCACTAGATTAGGTACGCCACCATCCATATGCGCCAGTAAAGTGCCTTGGAATGCTTTCTCGTTTACAAAATTGAATGTTTTGCCTGCTAAATAATTAAGACCATCAAGATTGCCTTCGCTTTCTTTGATTGTTACATCTTCGCTAGGTTCATCAATAATGATAACCGTCTCGAATATATCTCTTCTACCATCTTGAATGTATTGACCCATTGAATGCAAGTCAGTTGAATTATGAACTGCAGCTGGGAAAATACCCTTCTTGTCTTTACCTTCTGATTCACCAAATAATTGTTTCCACCACTCAGCCACAAAAAACATATTAGGCTCATAGTCCACTAATATCTCTGTTGTTTTGCCTGCATTATATAATGCATTACGAACTGCTGCATACTGATAACAAGGATTCTCATGAACATCTGGGTTGTTATATAGAACAAATCCAGACTCCGCGCCTGCCATCATCTGATCAATATCGATACCTGCTGCTGCGATAGGCAGTAGGCCTACTGGTGTGAGTATTGAAAAGCGACCACCAACATCATCAGGAATTACAAATGTCTCGTAACCTTCAATTGTTGCCAGTTCTCTAAGTGCGCCTCTTGCTTTATCTGTAGTTGCGAATATTCTCTCTTTAGCTTCTTCTTTGCCATACTTTTCTTCAAGTAATTGCTTAAGTACTCTAAATGCAATAGCTGGTTCAGTAGTTGTTCCTGATTTAGATATGACGTTCAAACAGATGTCTTTGTCTTTAATAAGTTCAACTAATTGCTTAAGATAAGTACCGCTGATGGTATGTCCAGCAAATAGAATCTGTGG
>JAQICP010000229.1 GCA_027858555.1 Vallitaleaceae bacterium | reverse complement strand
CCATATATATTTTTCATAAGTTTCTCTCTTTCTTCCATAGATAATACCCCAAAATCACAATAGATCATCATGACTAAATCATAGGTGCCTTCTTCTTCTATATCTATATCTAAGTAATTACCGCAAATATAATGGATATTCAACTGATTTTGCTTTGCATGTTTCTTAGCATAATCTATAGAATTGTTTGAAAAATCAACACCAGTTAACTGATAGCCTTTCTTAGCCAATTTTTCTGTGTAGAGACCTGGACCACAACCAAGATCGATTACTTTACCAAAAGGTTTGTCTGATATCTCACATATCAGGCCAATGATTTTATCAATAGTGATTTCTTTCCTACTGGCAGTATTTGTATCTGGATTAATGTGCATATCTAATAATTGCTTTGATATATAAGGATCTGTCCACATGGTGGCTGTTCCTTTTGAATAAGGTTTTACATCTTCTAACATGGTCATCATTTTTTTAATTTTCATAATTTACCTCTCTTTTCTTAATATGTATGTGATTGTTTAACAGTATAATGTTACTCTGGCCAGCTGTATTCTTTCCAAAGAAAAAAAGATCAAAAACACAAGCAAGACCAACTGACTAAATAGATATGATTAATAAACGGTTTTCGCCGTGGAAACTTAATCTATCTAATTATCCAGTACATAGTCCTATCTCGTATTTCCAAGCTACTTATGTTACGTGAACTTCTATAACACTAAGTGGTCGGATTACATGCCACCTTTATTATCGTATTTTACTACTTTATCTCTTTCATGTTATCAAGAAAAATACGATCTGCCTAGGTGACGAATGATTTAAGTTAATCTACCCAGGAGTCGAATTACTAGGAATATCTGCTTAAGTATCATGTGATTTAGGTCGAAGTAGTTTCATCCGAATATCAAGCATATCTTCTTCTAGCACGGCGCTAACTGTGCCACCCATCTGCTCAACTAATAATTTCACAATCGATAAACCAAGTCCTGTGCTATCACGCCTTGCCATATCACTGGTATAGAATCGATCAAATATCTGTTCAATATGAATCGTCTTATCACTTTTTACATGATTCTTTATAGAAATTGTCACATATGACATTACTTCTAATGTCACCATGACTTCTCCACTACCATGTTGAACGCAATTTCTGAGTAAGTTATGTATGCATCTTGTAATCATCTCAGTGTCAGCCAAAGCATATACGGGCTTAGATTCTTTGTAAGATACACGCATATATGCCTCTTCAAATTCAGGTATGGAAGCAACTAGACATTCAGTTAAAATACTGCTCACATTTATCGCTTTTATATCAGGCTCAGGTGCTATACTTAGCAGGTAGGCATACTCAAAAAAGCTTTCAATGAGGCTACTAAGTTCGGATGCGTGTTTCTGTGCAATGGTAAGATATTTTCGCTCTTCCTCTGGCAATTCACCATTTTCCATTAATTGCTGATAGCCTTTAATAGCAGTTAGGGGCGTTCTCAAATCATGTGATATATTCGCAATCATCTCTCTGAATTGCTTTTCTGCGCGCATGCTGTTAATTCGGAGATTCTCTTCTTCTTTTAAGGACTCGTTGATGTTGCCTGCCAGTTCATTGAGTTTTTTGCTAATCAGTTCAATACCAATAGGCTGACGGGTATGCTCCATCAGCCTTTTATGTAATTGTTTATTTATGCTAATCAACTGTCTATCAACAAATATGATATAGGTAACTAGTATGGCAATAATAACTACCAATACGATGATGGCAATAATCATCTTGTTTACCAACCTTTCACTACTTGACTTCAGCTCTTCTAAATGCCCTATAAGTAATAAAAATCATTAGTATGATAAATCCTAAACTAGCGCATACCGCTTTTATCAGCCTACCAATTTCTGTATCTAATGTTAAAAATGCGTAATGACCACCATATGGCGTAAATGCTGCTACCTTATAAATAATAGTATCTGAGCTTAAGCCCGCAATCTGAGCAACTAATATGGTAAACACATAATAACCAGCTACGACTAATATAGGGTTCTTAAATACGAATGATACAGGCACACATATACTAAGTTGGGCCATATATACAACTAGAAGCGTTATAATTATAATAACTAATTTTCCTATCTCTGATGCTGAAAATAATACACTAGTATCCTCAGTCATCATATGTAAAAGTGCAACGCCTATAGTACCCATGTCATAATCATTCCCAGATATCAAGGCAATAACTGTTACAATTATATAGGGCAAGAGTATTATAAGAATAGCTGTAAAAAATACAATGGTTTTGCTAATGATGACCGTTAATCTACTGTGCCCACTGGCTATGGCATCGTGAATCATTTTATTATCAAAATCACCACTTATGAATACGCCCGCTAAAACCGCGCCTAATATGCTGACCATATTGATATCAGAAAACATGAATCCAATCCCAAACATGCTTGGATCAATCTTGCCCTGTGGTATGAGATACGCCATAACTAACATTATGATAGCGCTGAAAGTCGTGATTCCAAGAATGATTCTAAGTGCCAAGGATTTTCTGAGTTTAAAAAGATCTGCTCTTATTAGATTATACATGCCCCTCACCTCCAACTATAGATACAAAGTAATCCTCAAGACTTTCGCCTTCATATAAAAGATTCGTTACCATAATACCATTTTCAAAAAGCACTCTTGAGATACGTTCTTTTTCATCTAAAAAATCAAAAAGCTTAACAGATTTATTAGGTAATACAATGAAGTTACTAGTGCCTAGTGCCATTTCAAGAACACCAACAAGTTTTTCTGGTTCATCCGTACTAATTAAAAGATGACGCTTACAATTATCTTCAAGTTCCTTAAGTGTTAATGTCTTCTTGATTTCACCTTTATGGATAATGATATAGTCTGTTGCTGTCTGATATAGTTCAGGTAAATTATGACTAGATATAAGAATGGTAATCTGCCTTTCCTCACATAGACGAAGCAACAACTTTCGAACCTCTACTACACCTATTGGATCAAGGCCATTAATTGGTTCATCAAGTATTAATATCTCCGGACTACCAAGGAGGCTTACAGCAATGCCCAGTCTTTGTTTCATACCAAGTGAAAAATCTTTTGCCTTCTTCCTACCTGTATCAGCAAGGCCCACCCGCTCAAGTAATTCCATCTCTATTTCCGCATTGGGAATACCCTTCATAATTCTATGAAACTTCAGATTATCTTTAGCTGTCATGTTACCATGAATACTTGGGTATTCTATCATGCAACCAATTCTTTTTCGTTCAGCCATTAATGCTTTCTCGCCAGAAAGGTCGTCTATTTTAGTTCCTGTAATAGCTCCCGATTCAATTGCTGCATCTGCTGCATCTGCTCCATCTGCTCCTACATGGCCAAATAGCTCGATCGTTCCACTAGTAGCATAACTGATACCTGCAATGAGCCTCATAAGTGTGGTTTTTCCAGCACCGTTTTGTCCTATGAGGCCATAGATTTTACCTGGCTCTAGGGCTATGGAAACATTGCTTAAAGCATCAACTTTTTTATATTTTTTTGTCAGCCCTTCTGTTCTTAGTACATATGATTTCATATAAGTCACCTTACCTCTCTATATTCAGTATAATTTGTAAAGGTTTAGAAAAGGTAAATATTTCCAACTACTTAGATTTCACCTCATAAATTCATGTTATAATTAAATGTAAGAAACTTATAAATCGGATTACCAACAACAATATTAATTGAAATCACTAAAATGAGATAGGAGGTTATTAATGTATTGTAACGGTTGCGGAAAAGAGATTATAGGTAAAGTAGCATTCTGCGGTAACTGTGGTAAGGCAACTGGTATGCTTGCCCAGATAACACCATCAGTTATAATTATAACTGAACCTAAGAAGCTAAAGCAAAAAAATACTATATTAACCAATAAAATACCAACTAAAGAAAAGAAACACCGTCATAGACTCAGAAAATGTCTGAAAGCATTAGGAGCTATAGCTCTCAGTATACCGGTTGTCACTTTAGTATTTCTATTGGTATGGTCACTTAGTGATGGTAACGTAAATGAAGTGAATTCCAATGAAGAAATTAAGCAAACAGATCCCAAGATTACCATTGAGAAGCTAATTGAAGAAGATGTAACACTTAATGAATAGTGATTAGAAGGAGGTCGGGAATTTGAGTACCAAAGAAGAACCTCATCAAATGAGTAAATCGACTACTAATACAATGCAAAAAGTTACTAACATATCTTATATCCTACTAATCCTATGCATAACAATCTTACTTACTTTACTGTTTACCAACTCCCCCCTTACAGATGATTTACAAGATGATATAGCTAGTGCCATTCTAGAAGCTGCAGACAATGCAGGTATTACTTATTCAGAGGAATATTTCGATGTATATAATCGTGATGATGAAATGATTCAATTATACTACGCCATTGCCTTTGGGTATTCTGTTAATGATGGCGATAAATTACCTATCGATGTCTACCATATGGATTGTGGCTATAATAATAACCTAACGACAATTGGTATCTATAGATTTGAATCAGACGAATATGCCAAAGCGGCTTATGATTCAAGTATTGACGTCATACAACAATCGACTAGTACTGAAAGTTCCGTCTACCCTGATATGACTGAAGAAGAGCAAGCATTTGCAGAAGCAGTAGATGTATTTCTTAGTTCTTGGAAAATAGATATGACATCTAGCACCTTTCATGGTGAAGAGGCACTTTTATCCCACAGTTATTACGGATATACATTTGGAAACGTAGAGGGCGACCAAATCCTAGAAGACATGTATGGGAATATACATGGTCATTCTTTTACATGGACACAAGGTAATTTCCTTATAAGTATTTCATATACCAACGATAATACAAGTAGTTCAGACTTAACAAATATGGCTGAATACTTTTATTCATCTTTAGCTGCCTATCAAAACATACCCGATGCTGACGTAATTATCGAGCCTGAAACTGTGGACCCAGACATGGCAGTTAGTACCTCTGCCAACTACTGTAAAGACTTGGGTGATGAAATCACTATAACAGTTAAACTGACTAACGAAGTGAATGAACCGCCTAGTGGAGAGATAGTAACCCTTGAAAATTCAGATGACGGCAGTATTGTTACAGGCTTAGTTGGTGATGATGGTCGGGTTAGTTTCACTGTGATCCACGACAATGAGGATAATGAGATCTATCATTTCAAAGTAATAGGGATGGCTATGTCTAAAAGCCTTGAATTTCCTGT
>JAQICP010000423.1 GCA_027858555.1 Vallitaleaceae bacterium | reverse complement strand
AGATCTAACAAAATCACGCCTCACCCTTTGTATAAGTTACACAAACTTTTTTAACCCTATTTAGGAAGTGCACTCCCACGCTTTTCACTCAGTACACGTTTCTCTCACAGAGAGAATCCTATTAACAAGGGAAAGTTCTGTTTTTTATGAGAACTTTCCTGACTGTTTTACGAAGTTCACCCTCGCGCTCTTCACAAAGTACACGTTTCTCCATCCATATTTCTTTCAATATAGGGATAAGTTGTTTAAGCATGGAGAGTTCCTATGGAGGATTTTCCTATTGAAGAACAAAGTGTACCTCAAGTACGCGTTTTATCCCACCGTACCTCTTTCTATACAGGATAAATTGTTCTCATGGAAAGTTCCTATGCCGAACTTTTCTATTGCACAAGAAAAGACAAGGCTTACGCCTAGTCTCATATATTACTTTGTAACGTTCTTCATTTAGCAATAACACATTGTCTATTCACGGTCTTATGTATGGCTTATGTATGATTCATGTTTGGTCTATGCTTGGTCTATGCTTGGTCTATGTATGATCTATGTGCCCATATTCAAATCCTACTATATTTCACTACGCTTAACACCCGCTTTTATCCTCGCATTAAAGATTGGTAAGTTAGGTTCTTTTTCAAGCAAATCTAATATTTCAATCATCTTTTTAAGAAAATAACGCATTGTGACTTCTTTTCCTTGATGGTCTTTGCGACACTCTATCATCACCAAGTTAAATACCTTCTCAAAATCCACCTCGACTTCATATCCATAATAATCCTTATGAATAGTAAAAAGCTTTTCGCCTATATTCTTGAATTCACCTTCGCCAAGTCTGGTCAAATGAACAACTGGTTGTCTCACATTACCGATGTTCTGCTTACTACTCTTTATATTGTCACCAAGTCTCTGGCTTAGGGCAGCGTAACTTGGAAATCCCTTTTCATCGTCGCAAAACAATTCATCTGTCCCTGCGATGATAAATCCACATCCCGTGATATCATTAGTGCCGCAAGCATCCATAATGTACCTGATATTACTATATGCTTTCATGCGTATATCAGACCTGGATTGCATCATGAGTTCAGCCTCATCAATCGTTACAATTAAGCCCTTATAACCAATGAGTGTCAGCATCTTGACAAATCCCTTGAAGATGTCCATAGCATTCTCTACATCTACCGAACCCTTCACTTTCAATTGCTTTTTAAGCTCATAAGATATATTCTTATCTCCTTTAATCCAAGAAACCGCAATATTCGCTAACTGCATGTTTTTATTAATAATCGCTCGCATATAGATCATGAGTACTGTAGCAAATGCATTGTTATAGGCATTAAGCTGATGTATGACTTGATAGACATTACGATTGGCAACATTCATATAATTTTCTTTTTTGATTTTTTTAACCCACAGACCAAATATATCTTCAAAATTCGTACCTTTGGTAGCATCTGGGGTTTGAATGGATAAATTGTTCATGATATTAGTATAGAAGACATCGAATTTACTTAGATTGAATCCACTGTTAATCGAAACATTAGCAACCACATAATTCTCTTTGAGGGCCACTTCTTTAATGTACTCTAGCATAAATGTTTTACCGGTGCCATAGGCGCCATTTAGAAACCTTAATCCACTGATTTCTTCTTCAGCTATCGCTTTGATAAAATGTTTGAATTCTTTTTTTTCTGCATCTCTTCCAACAATTAAACCCTCGAGTTCAGTGTCGGGTATCACACCCATACGAAAAGCATTTATTGTTTTAGCCAAGTCTTTTCTATTGTCCATAATTGTCTCCATATCTATTCACAATTAAACTATACCCAATTATAACAAACCTGAACTTACTCGTCTATGCTAGAATCCACATACACATCTATCAGATTCCCGCTAGCATCATACAAAATCCCATCATCCTGCTTTGAGTTAGACCATATACCACCGTTTTCTTCCTCCCCTATGAGATCCATATCGTTTGCTGCACCATACCCACCAATGCTATATCTGTCATCAGAATCTAGTACCACACCTTCTGGTATACGAATAGATTGATGCCCTTTCTCAGAATACATCTCCCAATTAGATATGTCCACAGGTGTATCTAAAGAATTATATATAATGACATACTCTTCGTACTTATCTATGGCTTCTATTTCAATCCCCAGGTGATCCGCTCTCATCTGTTGATTATCGGAACCCACACTAACTTCCAGGGTCTCCCCATCTGTTGTGATCACCACATCACCATCTAAGTCAGTTCGATATAACCCTTCCACATGATATTCACCGTATAAAAAAAGTTTAAGTATTTCATCATGGGGATGTCCATTGTCATTATACAGACCACATGTAATCACTGCTATCTCAGGTCGTATGGCATCAATGTAATCAATTGAACTGGAAGAAGCACTACCATGATGACCGACTTTTAATACAACTGCATGGATGTCTGCTTCCGCTTCAAGGATCTGATCTTCACTGATTTCTTCTGCATCACCACTGAAAAGGAAATGCCTGTCGCCATAAGTATAACGAATCACAATAGAATAGTCATTTAATTCATCGTATGAACTACTATTAGGTGCCAAGACTTCAATCACCCCACCAGCAAACTCAAAACTTGTACCTGCAAGTGGATGTACAATTGGCACCTCATTGTTCTTAGCTGCTAAAACAGCGCCGTAATAAGCAGGTTGATCTCTTTCTATATCTGGTATCCATAATTCATCCACCTCATAATTTTCCAAAATCATTCCCAGATTACCGATATGATCATCATGAGGATGTGTCCCTACCACATATTGAAAATGTCTTACGCCTAGATTCTGCAGATAATCACCTAGTATATCTTCCGCCTCAACGGGACCTGTATCTATTAGTACATATTCACCTGTACCGCTTTCAATCAACATGCTATCTCCTTGACCAACGGCAATGAAATGCACCCTGATTTCATCTTTTTCAATGCTGCCAGATTCCGTTGTTTGTATAATGCCCATCAGCTGCCCATTGCTTAAGGTAACTGTCTCAACAGGCTCAGTTTCGGAAGATTCAGTCATGGCATGATCAATAAATGTATACCCTGTCTTTTTCAATATGAGTATAATAAAAAGGGATGCTACCAAAATCAGTAGTATCCCTATGAATAATTTTTGCTTATTTTTCATAAAAACCTCACTACACGACGCATTTTAAGTAGTATAGCATATTCTAGCTGCTTGCACTAGTATACCGGCCCATACCGAACTTAAACATAAACCGTGCTAACCCAAAGAAGAACAATGTGATACCAGTTACTATGAGCCATTGACTTGGTTCTAGCATATTCGTTATGTGCTCAGTGGGCACAGTTGCAATCAGACCATAAGGAATGATAACCATGAATATGACTTTTGATATACCTTTAAATGCCGTGCCTGGTATTCTAAAAGCAAACTCAATTACCGAATCTTCAACTTGAGTCAAGGTGTTAATCTTCACAAATATAAATGCAAGTGTTCTAACTATCAGCATCATGGAATAAAAAAGCAAGTACATCATAATGAGCAATAAGATATAGCCTAATACTTGAATCATACTCACAACATAACCACCACTGCTTAACCCATACATTACCATACAAGAACCTGTAATGATGCCAAATAGGGAACCTGGATTAAAACTCTCAGCGCTTACAAAAAATTGTGTGTCAATAGGTTTTGCTATCATGATATCTAAGCTACCGGTCCGGATCTTCTCTGGTAGATTAATAATCCCAAAGAAGAAAGTACCCATGGCCATACTATCCACAATTGAGAATGTACCGATAAATACAAACATCTGATTCAAGTCCCACCCATTAATGGTATCGATGAATTGATAGATACTAACAAATGCAACCAGTTGAAATACAAACAGGAAAAAATCAACAATAAATGCCATCCAGAAATTCCCTGAATAGATCATACTCCGACTCAATTTGAACTTGAATAGTATACCGACCAATCTAATATATCTTCTCATTAGGCACCTACCCCCTCATATAACTGAAGCATCTTCTTATACATATGCCGTCTCATGAATGTCATAATCACGTTCCACCCTACGACTACAATAAAAGCTAAGCCCATCTTATCCTGACCTTCCCCCAAATAAAGAGCTGCCGGATAATACAACATATAATAAAATGGTGTGTATGCTAAAATACTACCAATCGAAGTAGGCAACAACATAAGGGGTATAAAACTACCCGACATAAACCCCATGAAACTACTTACCAGATAATAAGGTCCTGCAATGTCCACGGTTTTAAAACTAATCAGTGCGATCATATAGTGAACCTGCATCATGGTGTAGAGGCCAAGAATGGTAAATAGGATGCTAAACACAACACTTTGCCAATTGGATGGGATAACAAAATAATGCCTAAATATAATCAGCCATACAGCAAACGCCATCACGTCCACAGCAAAAGAAAACGCACCTTTACTCAGGCTTCTAGCCACACAGTAATTAAAATGCTTAAGGGGTCTCGTTATATATTTAGTGAAACTACCTGTCCTGACTTCATCGGATGTCTCCCAGATGATGCTCTCAGATCTAGCTAATCGACTCATAAAACTGATCAGGATATAATAAGTCATCATCATTGGAAATGTATAATCACCAATCACCTCTTTACCATCATATATGGCTTGCCACAAAAGAAAAGCTAAGTATATTTTTGCAAACGAAAAAACAGCACTGGTAATTGCGTCAAATCGATAAGCAAGAGACTCTTTAAAGGTGACATTAAATATCGCGATATATTTTCTCAACAACATCGGTTATGTCCTCCTCTTCTATGGCCAAGTCTTCAATAGCATAGTGGTTAAATAACTGTCCAACCACTTCATTGACTTTGCTTTTATCAACTTTCATCTTGATTTTATAAGGATTCTTCTCCATATACTCAACTGGTAGCTCTATCAATACCTCAACAGCTATTTCAAAGACGACTTCTACAATCTTATATGGACTCACTTTATTGACCAAGTCTTGGTAAGTGCCTTCGTATACCTTTTCGCCATCATTAATGACAATAATGCGTTCACATAAACTCTTGATATCCTCCATATAGTGGCTTGTAAGTATAATGGTTGTATGACGCTCTTCATTGACTTTTTTTAGAAACTTCCTTATCTGTTTTTGGGCTACGCCATCTAAGCCAATGGTAGGCTCGTCCAAAAATATGACTTCAGGGTCATGTAATAATGAGGCGATAATCTCCATTTTCATCCTTTGCCCAAGTGACAGCTGTCGCACTTGCTTTTGTAAGAATGCTTCTACTTCGAAGATATCTACCAGTTCTTTTAGATTTTTTTCATACTGAGCATCCGGTATCTGATAGATTTCTTTATTCAGCTGAAATGAATCAAGGGCTGGTAAATCCCACCATAGTTGACTTTTTTGACCCATGATGACCGCATACTTCTTGCGAAAATCATCTTTTAACTCTGATGGTACAAACCCCATAATATCAATGGTTCCCTCGCTTGGTGGGATAATACCTGTGAGCATCTTGATCAAAGTGGTTTTACCAGCCCCGTTTGGTCCGATTAGCCCTACTATCTCGCCTTTTTTAATATGAAAAGAGAAGTCTTTTACAGCAGTCTTTGTTACCTTCTTCGGCTTAAATAGATATCTAAGAGACCCCTTAAATCCCGGTTCTTTTTCCTTAAAATAATAATCTCTTTTTAGATGATTTACTCTGATCATACTGCCCCTTCCATAAGCGCTTATCAACTCTATGGATTTGATTAGTCATAAAGCGTCTTGTAGCAAAAAAAACAGGTATTTTACGAGATGTCGCAAATCCTGTTATGTAAGTTCTGTTGCTTAAGTTATGTTGTGCAAGTTCTGTTGTGTTAGTTCTTTTATGTAATTCCTATCATGTTAGTTCTGCCACGTAAGTACTGTCGCCTAAGTACTGTTATGTAATTCAATAACTTAAGCTCAGTCATATTGATTTTGTTACAGTCCTCTATGTAGGTCAGAATTATCTATACATCATTAATATTACTCCTTAACCCACCTTATTAAAATACCACTAATCCAACTGCCTTCATAGGACACATACATTTATAATAAAACGCCACTTATAAGGCTTCATAACTTCAACATACTCATATTAACTGACGGCCTCTGCCATGACCACCCCACCATCTTTGTATATGTAATGAAGACCCAGTTCTTCAACATGGCACATACCAGAAGTAGCATCCGTTATTTCACCAAGAATTCTTTCTTGATCTGTTAATGACAGATAGATTATATAGGTCACTTGCTCATCATAGATGGTGTTCTCTAGGTT
>JAQICP010000289.1 GCA_027858555.1 Vallitaleaceae bacterium | reverse complement strand
TTCTCATATAATGTGAACTATGAGAAAATCGATTAACAACGTTCATCTTTCGTAAAATCCAAGCATCATTATCAGCAGTTGTGCCTTCTAGGGCGTAGTGAAATAATTGATGGCCATTTCTTGTGATATCTATGGTCACTATCTTATGTTCTTTTTTCGCCTTTTCAACCAATTTCAAGCCAATCTCCCATGCTTGTTCATTACTAAACGAATCAAATTGAAGCAACTTTTCTTGTGCCTCTATTTGTTCTAAAATGCTATCATAGTCTGCCATGTTGATCTCCATTCTAAGGTTACTAATATCTGATTGCTAACGCTACACTTATACCTCATATAAAAATGCTTCTAATCCCTACTCCCTAGATAGCTTGCTTTACAATAAATAATGTCACCATATTGAGCCATGAATTTTACCTTTATCTCAATAAAGTAGGTGATATCGTTAAGATATTGATATAACGTCGCTCTATTCTCAAATTCAATTCTTGTAGCTGGCAACGCGCTCTTTTGATAATATTTTTTTAATTCCTGTGCCTCTTTAAGTATCATCTCACCAGAATTACACTCGTTTAGTTGTATTGCTATCTTTTCTGTGAAATCACTCAGCGGTAGGGCTTGGTCTATGGTAATAAACATTGTATGGAAGTGTTTTTCCATATGTGTTATCACCACATATTGTTGTCTTCTCATCTGGAAATACCTTATAAAGTAAGTATTGTCTTTCAATACATAATTATTATTATATTGTACAGCTTTCTCTAAACCTTTAATCAAGAGCGTATCTAGTGATGCTAATATATTTTCTTGCTCCTCTATAGAACATTGATTAATTAATTGCAACGTCATTTTATGAAGAATTGTCTTAATATGCTTTTCAACATCCTCTTGTATGCCCCTGATTTCTTTCTCAATACTTGGCATATGTAGATTAAGACCCCAAGCAACCATGACGCCTATTAATAATAATGCCATCTCGTTAAGAATAATCGGTATACCATATAGTTTCAAAGTATACATGTGGGTCACTAAAACGGTACTCGCAACCAAAGCTTCACTACTCTTCATTATTGTCACCACCGGAACGAAAAGCAGTATAAATCCACCTAAAATCACTAAGTTAAACCCGCCAAAATAAAATAGAATTGATGCAAGAATTAAGCCAATAAGTGCAATACCGACACGTTTGATGCCAACCACATAAGTCTGTATTCGGCTATCTAGTATACTGAGCATCGCTAATACACCAGCTGTAATACTATAATGCAATCCCAAAATCTCTGCTATAAATATAGCAAGGACCACAGCCACTGCAATCTTGATTGCTCTATATATAAGGTTTCTCATATACACCTTTCATGGGTCTACTATAAGGTATGACTAACTCTAATCATCCATTAGTCTAATTAATGACATCATAATTAGAATCACTCATCGGTCAATTAAAGATATCACTACCTTACTTATTCTTTGAATTGCATATGGACTCAGTATTACCACAAATGATGGACATCTGGTCTGATCAACTCATCATAGATGGCTTTGACCTGATTCATAAGCACTATGTCAAGTTCGATTCCCTCTGAGGTTTCAGCATTCTGTCTTACTTGTTCAGGTGTTCTTCCTCCAGGTATGACACAACTAATGCCTTTATTCATGAGTATCCATTTTAGGGCGAATTGAGCCATAGTCATACTGGTTGGTTTGACAGCCATTAAACGCTCCACAGCTTCTAATCCTTTATTATAATCAACACCGGAAAAGGTTTCTCCTTTATCAAAAGCTTCTCCATGACGATTAAAAAATCTATGATCATCTTTATCAAATATCGTATCTTTCCGCATCTTTCCGGTTAGCATACCACTTGCAAGTGGCACTCTGGCTATAACACCAACATCTTGCGCCATCGCCTTTTCCAAAAGGACATCGGTTGGTTTTAATCTGAACATATTGAATATAATCTGTACGGTTGCCACATTTTCATATGTTATTGCTTTCAAAGCTTCATCAACCGTTTCAACACTAACACCATAATGTGCTATTTTTCCTGATTTGACTAGTTGATCCATACCAAAAAACAGAGCCTCATTATCATAAACCGCTGTAGGTGGACAATGCAACTGTAATAAATCCACTTGTTCAACATCCAAATTCTTAAGACTTCTCTCTAAAAATGCTGTAATGTTTTCTATGGTATAACCTTCTGCCACATGAGGATCTAACCTGCGTCCTGCTTTAGTTGCTATATAGATGCGTTCTTTTTTACTTTTCGCCAACCTGCTAAGCAGCTTCTCACTATGACCATCACCGTATACATCTGCTGTATCAAAAAAATTAATACCCTGATCAATTGCTTCGTCGAGAGCACGCATACTAGTTGAATCCTCAACAGGACCCCATGTGCCTCCGATTGCCCAAGATCCAAAGGATACTTCCGATACACTATACCCTGTTTTTCCAAGTCTTCTATATTGCATAATAACCTCCCTTTAAAAAGTTAACACCAAAATAATAGTAACCTTCTCTAATAGAATTATACCACTAATAGGCATGAGAACCAAATAAGTTTATGTGTCTGGTACTCACATTTTTATGTATATTTTTATACCACCTAAATCTCTTGCCAGTTTTTACAAACATCAATAAATTCTATGGCTTTTCCATGTTCGTATAGCTCGTCAATTGTTAGTTCAATAGCTGAATTACTGCTGCCACCTGCAGGAAAAACGGTATCGAATCGCTTCAAAGATACATCAAGGTAGGTCTTAACCCTATCATCAGTAATAGCAAATGGACACACACCGCCTATGGCATGGCCAGTAAGACTAAGTACATCTTCAGGTTTTAGCATGGTTGCTTTCTTATTAAAAAATCCCTTGAATTTACTGTTGTCAATGCGTGCATCTCCAGCTGTTACGATTAGAATACAACCCTGATCATCTTCGAACGTTAATGTTTTAGCTATTCTTGCAGGGATACACCCCGCCGCTTTTGCCGCTAATTCTACCGTCGCACTAGAACTATCAAATTCCTTTAGTCTATGTGCCATATTTCTTGATTGAAAATAAGTTTTCACTTTTTCTATTGCCATAATAACCCCTCTTTATATCTATTTTTGCCATGCCTTGATATACAGTTCTAAAGACCTATTCTTCTCCCTAAAAAAATCCGCATTCATTTTACGATCATAAAATTTCTTAGCAAAATCCGGATTGTCTTTTTCTTTTTCTTTATACATACTATTGATGAAATTATCATCAATATCTGGATAGACCTCATCAAATACAATGTGCTCTTGATCAAACCTGTCTCTAAGCTTAGGTACAAGGTCAAAACGCCCCATCACAATCAAGGTAGCAGGCATGACGTAATCAGGTAGATTAAATAGCTCTCTATGATATTCATTGTGCTCTAATATATCGCCTATATAACAAGTACCAATACCAAGGCTTTCAGCTGCAATAACGGCATTTTGAGCTGCTATCATAGTGTCTTGCATGCCGAGTATCATATCACTGATTACAGGACCTTCATAGTTCGTATATGTGCTTTTAATATCCCTAAGTTCAAATAAACGATGCCATTTGCTGTTATCTACCACATATAACAGCGCTAATGCGGCACTTTCAATAAATGGTTGATGATCACAACTGTCTGCAAGTTTTGCCAAGGTCTCCTTGGATCTGATCTTAATAATACTGTAGGGCATCATATTCCCAGCGGTTGCTCCACGCATAGAAGCGTGTATGATCGCCTGTTCTTCTTCTGGTGTGATTAGCAATTCATTGAATTTCCTAATTGACTTGTGATTATTTAATAATTCTATAGTCTTATTCATTGTGCCTCCTTAAAACCATTTTTCCATTCTGTAATCGTCATGCCACTTTTTATTATAGTATGTGAACTTTTCAAAGGTATGAAATTGCTTATACCCCTTATGCTCGTAGAAGGTTTTAGCTTTTGTATTGTATGCAAAAACACCTAACTCCATCCTAAGTGCGCCAAGTTCTCTCGCCCTTTTTTCAATGAAATCAAGTGCTACACTACCGATGCCTGTGCCACGATAGTCCGGATTGCCAATCAAGATACCCAACCAGCCAGACTTGACGGAATCATCTGCCAAATGCGGTGGATCGATATCTAGTGATACCTCCCCTATTGCTAATTCGTTGTGGTATATCAGATAGGACTCTTTCGTCATATTCTTAGCTGCTGCTTTCATCGCTTGTTCGCCAGTATACAGCTTAAGAGGATCTTCTTCAAAATTAACATTGATTAAATGCTTTATATCCGGCTGATTGCCCCATTTTGCTAATAGCTCGAATGCCTTGATATCTGATAATCCAACCTTTTTAAAATGAACCTGATTTTTAGGTATCTTTTTCACATTCCCTCCTCTAAAACTGTAAAATATATACATAATTATAGCATAGTAACCAACCTATCTCTACTATGGCTAATTACTCAACAGGAAGGGATACCACAAAGCAACTGCCTTTATCAATCTCACTAGTTACTGCTATAGAACCATGATGATAATCAATAATTTCTTTCACTATTGAAAGTCCAAGTCCGTAGCCACCGGTATGTTTTGACCTTGAGGATTCAACCCGATAAAACCGTTCGAATATATGGCTCAGGTCTTCTTTACTGATCCCTACACCAGTATCTTCAACCCTTATCTCGATATGATTATTTCGTCTCCCTTTACTATATATACCTGTAATGGTGAGACTTCCACCTGGCGGCGTGTATTTAATAGCATTGTCTAGAAGGACTGAAATCATAGAGTTAAGCAGTTTCCTGTCGCCCAGTAGTTTCAGATTATCTTCAATCTGGCTGTTAATAATTATGTCCTTTTCATCAGAAAAATTACGATAGGAGGAGATGTTTTTATGAAGCATCTCACCTATATCCAATTGCTCTTTCTCTATATTTAGACTACTTGCATCATTTCTCGCTAAAAAGAGTAGGTTTTCAACTAGACCTTTCATATTAATAGCTTCGTCTTTTATATCGCCTACTGTTTGTTGTAAAAAACCACTAGAGTTAGCCATTTCACGCTCTAATGTTTCAGAAGACAGCATAATAATACTGAGTGGTGTTCTAAGTTCATGGGATGCATTCGCTACGAAACGTTGTTTGACCATATAGGCTTCTTTAATGGGCTTGATTGAACGCCCAGCAATTAAATACCCTAGTAATAGGGAAACCAAAATACCGATTATCAAACTGTAACCCATGATTTCTAATAAATTGCTAATTGTCTCATATGCTACAGACACATCTCTGCCAACACAATAATAACCGTACTGAATCCCGTCAATAATAATAGGCATCTTCATCATAAGATAATACATATCCACTTCACTTGTAAAATGAATGACTTCTGGCGTCTAGCCCAATACCAGTGTTGCGTTTTCTGCAACAATCTTCTCAAATAA
>JAQICP010000265.1 GCA_027858555.1 Vallitaleaceae bacterium | reverse complement strand
ATTACTAACTCCAACCTAGATTATTTGCTGTTGAGTTTTTTTCATAAGTTAAACACCTTTCTTGTTATGATTTATTTTGTTTGCAAACGCATAATATCATAACTTAGGTGTTTTTCTTTTTCTTTCTATATCCGATAGTAAATTTACGCTAGCGAGATGCAGCCCATTTCACAATCAAAAAGGCTAACACTCAGGTTAGCCTTTTGCCTACTATATAGCAGATAATATATCACTTACTTCTGCTAATTCAGCAGGAGTTAAGTCGCCAGGAACCACACTGGTAACACTTTCATCAATACTACCTTTTCTTTCTTGCAAAGCTTTTCTTAGCTGCAAATCACATTCACAGATGCACTTGCATTCTAATTTTAAATCACATAATTCGTCGCGCAATCTAAGTCTGTCCTGATCCTTCAATTGACTTATGAATTCTAACTCTTCATAAATCAAATCTTTGTAAACCTGAATTCTGGCTCTTTCAGCATCAAGTGTCTCGTCACTAGCATTGTTTAAATCATAATACATATAACGATATGCTTCCAACTCAGCTTTTTGCTCT
Source organism: Vallitaleaceae bacterium (assembly GCA_027858555.1). Taxonomy (GTDB): domain Bacteria; phylum Bacillota; class Clostridia; order Lachnospirales; family Vallitaleaceae; genus JAQICP01. The sequence continues at coordinate 5,850 of JAQICP010000265.1, read as the reverse complement.
TGTCTTCGATATTGAAATTGAGCAACCCTAGCCTCTGTTTCACTGCCATTCATTGCACCATTGCCTTCGTCCACTTGTCCTTCTTCACCCTGAGATTGCTGGTTAGTACCTGATGAAGCGTCACCACCAACACCGCTACTACCGCTTCTAGATGCTGCGAACATTGTGGTTGTTGAAAACATCACCAAAATTACTACTACCATTAAAGCCTTAATAATATTCTTGCTCATATAGTACCTCCTTTTTGAAAACTCACTTATAACTGGTTAATATCTATTCCCGCACGCTGAATCAATGTGCTAAAATAGGTTTTTAATAGTTCTGCGTCTATTACTAAATGCTGTGCTAAACCATCGGCATCTTCTATAATCTGATTAGTCGATACTACAAAGACAACTTTTGAAATCAGCTCTTGTGAAAAATAATATAAATAGGTAAATTCATCGGTTACATAGTTATATGAGAATGCTTCTTTTTCTATGTCTCCCAATACAATCCTCGTAAAATCATTGCGATCAAGTTCAAAAATCTCAATATATGGGATGCCGTCTTCCATGGATTCTCTTACATAATAGTTAGAAATCAGGTTAAATGAAATACTAGCCATCTTGTTTTCTAAAGCGCTATTATCATCTTCTATGAGGATATTGGTGTTATTAGTCAGATTGTCCAAAGTACCATCTGATACTATGTCAGATTCATCTTCGTTTTGCTGCTCGCCTGTCGTTATACCAGTTGTCCCTTGTGAATCTGGCTGAGCTATATCGGCTGTTGAATTATTTGATGGTATTATATCTGATTCGGACTCGCTGATAACCATCTCCTCCGATTGATTTTCATTTAAACCTTCAATCACGTCTATATCTATGTCTATGTCTTTATCTACGTCTTTATCTATGTCTTTATCTGCGTTATCACGGTCTGATTGTGATGTTTTTTCGCCACTTTGCACAAGCATCGCTTGATTAATCTCATCAGAAAGATCTAGAATATCATTCTCCCTACAACCGACTAGTATAATTACAAAACCGACCATCATAAGAATTATTTTAAACTTTTTCAATATCACATCAACTCCTATCCATATATCCTTCTATTGCTTTATTATAGTAGAAAAATACATTCTAAATATATTAGAATTGTGTTAAATTGTGAAAATCCAATTTATTCATTCACTATTGTTAAAAAAATGATATCATATATATAAAGGATAAACCCTCGTCTTACATTTCTAAAGGAGGTAACTGATTTTGTATAAAATCTATATTGTAGAAGATGAAATGGATTTAGCGCGCGTGTTAAAAACCTACCTTGAAAAGGATGGGTATCAAGTAACCACTTTTGAAAATGGCGAAGCTGTCATGCCGCATATTGATGATCAAGTACACATATGGCTACTAGATATCATGCTGACTGGCGAGATTAATGGATTCGATATCATTAAGAAGATACGCGAAAAAAACCAGACACCTGTTATATTCCTGTCCGCTAGAAATCAAGAAATAGATCGGATCATGGGGCTTGAAATGGGCAGCGATGACTATATTACTAAACCTTTTTCACCTAGAGAAGTGGTGCTTAGAGTATCAAAACTAATTCAACGGGTCTACAATACCGTTGATGCTGAGATTATTACTCACTCGAATTATAGCATCAATACCCTAAAACGATTGGCTTATGATCAAGATCAGATGATTGACCTTACAAGCAAGGAGATGGATTTGCTGATTACGCTTGTGCAGAACATTAATCAGGCATTTACCAGAGAACAATTATTAAACCTTATATGGGGCGACAATTATTTTTGCTCTGATAGAGTTGTTGATGATCTGGTAAAACGTTTAAGAAAAAAAATGGCTAGACTAGAGATTGAAACCATTTATGGTTATGGGTATCGCTTAAAATGAAAATAAAACTAACACTCTCAAAACAAATCACAATTATATTCATAACTGCTTTCACCATCACTTTGACCTTGCTGAGTATATTCTTAACCAGGAGTCTGGGTGACATATACGAAACCGTTATTTATGATAGGCTTGAATCTGAAGGCAAAGCCCTTAGCTTCTATCTGGACACAGCTAATTATCGTCCTGCTGAGAACATAGGATTTATTAGCTATTATGATGATCTAACCAATTATGTAGTCTCCGAATTTCTACCTACATTCGTTGATCCTATGACCATTTCATTATTACTTAAAAAAGCTGATATGCAAATCGATACTTCTGCTAATTATATAAATACCGTTAATGATGAATTGTTATATTATAGTATTTTCAAATATCATGGATTTTTCGATATCGTAGAAGATAGGTGTATTATTGTATTGACCGATAACACTATCAAGAATCAATTGGTTAAGGAAACCTTTTTAAAATTATTCTTTTATGGTTTCATCGCCTTCTCCATCGGCTACCTCATTATACTACTATGGACCAGATACCTAGTCGCTGGTATAAAAACCATTAAAAACGGCATATATTCTATGAATAAGACTTTTTACAAAGAAGATATCCCTCTAAAAAGATGTGATGAACTTGGGGAATTGGTTATTAGCATCAACACCATGAGAGAGCAAATCTATACCAATAATAAAACAAAGCAAGAATTAATCCAAGGCATTAGTCACGATCTAAAAACACCCATAGCGGTGATAAAGTCATATGCCGAAGCTGTGGAAGACGGCCTAAGCAGTCCCATGGACGCTGCTTCCATTACATTGAAGCAAACTAAACGATTAAATGAAAAAGTCAATAATCTACTTAATCTAACAAGGCTTGATTATATCACTGTTAACTATGATAATATGGACTCTGTAAGGCTTGATCTGATTGTCAGTGAACTGCTAACTGGCTATAGTTACCAGACAACTGCCACCTTTGATGTGGTTTGTAATCAAGCGATTTTTGATGGCGATACCAACTCATGGCGAATTGCCATAGAGAACATACTTGATAATGCTATACACTATACCAAGTCAGTAATCCAGATACGTATGGATGACCACTATCTTAGTATCTACAATGATGGTGTGCCCGTTGATGAGGCCTACATGAATAGCATGTTCAAGCCCTATGAAAAGAGTGCGGATGGTGTGTTTGGACTCGGTTTGTCAATTGTTTATAAAACGGTCAACTTATACGGTTATACAATTGAAGTGAAAAACCAGGATGATGGTGTTTACTTTATTATATCTAGATAATTGTTCGGATTTTCTAACGGGTAAAACAAATGCCTATCCTTAACTGGATAGACATTTGTTTATTAAGTCTTAATTCTATAGTTCATTATCAGTTCCAGTTTCTATATTTTCTATAGTTTCTTCTTTAACTACAGAATCCACTTCGGAAACTCCCAGTTTTTCTTCAAGTTTTTGGCACGCTTTTGTCATATCCAATAATGCCTCTTCTGCCAGCTTCAACTTTTTCTTAGCTTTTATTTTGGCAATAGTTGCCAATGAATATACTAAGACTGCACCTAATGTGGCTGATATTAGAATAACCAGAGCCACCGAAATATCAACTTCTCCAAAAGCAAGATTTATGGCTATTGGATCTGAATTAAGTAATGCGAATACCGTTATGATGATTGAAAAAAATAAGGTAATGATTATGTTTTTTTGCATGTTATACCTCCCTTTGAACCATTGAAATTATTCTGTTAATATATCCATTATACCATAACAAAAAACTCCAGATAGAAGTGTTTTCCCAGCGAAGCTTATAGATATACTTAAAACCCACTTTTAGTTGGCCTGTTTAATTACACTGATATCAAAAAAAGAACCCTCAAAATCAGGATTCTTATCATGTCACTAACCTATATCTATGGTCTGAATCTATCTAACTACTCTTCTTGCGTGTATTAATCTTAAATGGTAAATATAATGGACAAAAATTGATAATACCCGTTAATATGAATACAACTCCTAGCAGTGAAATCCATCTCCATCCACCGTCTAAAAAGAAGAATAAACTTAATACTAAAATGCCAAGTACAATTCTGATTCTCTTGTCTAATACGCCTACGTTTTTCATATGCTGTACCTCCTATGTGTAGTATACCTTCTATGTCCTATAAACTACAGTGATAAAGTCACATAACTATTACTTGTGTACAATTACAGCTTAATCAATGTGATCATGCCTCTATGCAATTCAATCAAGCCATCATTCTCCCACTTTTTAAGCTGCCTTGAAACCACTTCCCTTGCTGTGCCTAAGTTGTTTGCAATCTCATCATGGGTCATGTAGATTGAAGTGCTAGGCTTACCTAGCAACAATTCTCTAAGCCGATTTTCAAGAGAATCAAGAACAATACTCTCCACTTTTTCAGTTATGAATATGAGTCTTTTAGATATCAATTCGAATACATATTGCCTTAATACTTCTTCTTCACTGAACATGGTTATGAACTCATTACGTGGTATCATGATGCACTTAATATCTGTTTTAGCACGCGCGTAAGCCAAATAAGTCGACCCTGATAAAATACAACTTAAGTTTAAAACACAGGATTCACCTACTTCAATAGTATATAGATTAAAGACTCTGCCATTAGCACCTGTCTTATAGACTTCTATCTCACCAGATAATAAAAACAGAACATGCCCGCATTGGTCATTTTCATTTAAAATCTCTGTTCCTGCGTCCAGGGATACAACACTATTAAAAAGTGCTTGATTAACTGATTTTAGGTTTTTGACAAATTTGATTTCTTCCATCTACAACTCCTGTAATCCATATTATGAATATGCTAATTAATAACTCTTCGTGTATCATATGCCAAATCGATAGTAGTATTCTCATCTAACATCTTAAGAATATCTTCCCACATCATATTAACAGTGCCTCTTCTTTGCTTTGGCGAACACAAGTATCTTAACGTCAATTGAACGCCGCTCGTTTTGACATCTGTGTACACAATTGGTGTTAGCTTATCATAGTGAATCATATACTTTTTAGCCGCTTCTCTAACTTGACCTTTGGCTTCTTTTATGAGATGTTTTGAATCTTTATTGACAATCTCTGTTAAAAGTTTTTTAGCTAATTCCCAGTCACTTTCAAAAGTTATCAGTACTTTGATCTCGTTCCAGATATACTCGAAACCCTTTGTATAATTAACTAATGGATAGGAAAACACAAAATGATTAGGCACATCGATAATACGTCCCGTGCTCTGTTCGCCTTCTTCATAAGAACTGACTTCAATAAGTGAAAACTGAAATATTCTAATGTCAATAACATCGCCACGTTGATCACCTATTAAGACCCTATGACCAACATCAAATGGTCTTTTAAAAGAAATGAATACCCAAGCTGCCACATTAGTAAATAATTCCCTAAGGGATATGGCTATACCTGCTGATAACAGACCAATATAGGTTGTTAGATTAGATGTTGCATCTGCCCATATGAAAATAATGATAATAATCAATACGAAGCTAAGGGCATAATTTACCCGTTTCTTAACAGTGTAGTATTTTTTGTTGTCTTTAATTGATTTATAAAGAATTCGATTAATTATTTGTACGCTAATAATTGTACCAATTAAACATAGTAAGGACCAAAATAGCTTACGATACAAGTCATTAGTATTCAAAAAATCTATAAAATCTTGCATATGCATCTCCTTAACTGTACTTTATGTCCATTATACTATTGATTTTAAAAATAACCAACCTTATGTCAAATTATATTATACCCGTTATGAAGCTCAACCATGGAATGACAACAATAAGAGCTACTGTTGTACTCAACCAATTGGTGTTAGCAAGATCCGTATCCAAATTATAGATTGCTGGCGGCACAAGTGCTATAAAGCCTGAAGGCATACTTGAAAGGACTA